>CAMWXG010000027.1 GCA_947178155.1 uncultured Lachnoclostridium sp. | reverse complement strand
GTATAAATATATAATAATATTGTTATACAGGAGGAGAAAAGCAATATGAATAGGGAAGAAATACTTAAAAAATTTTATTTACAAAATGACGAAGGAAAGGATATGCTGTTGGAAAAACTTGTTTTTTGTAATTTTTCAGATGATCAGGACTTTGAAAATTATTTTAGAATTGATGAATTAAAGGAAAGTGAGCTGTTTTGTCTGATAAGTTTCTTATATCAGCAGGATTGTTTTTTAATGCTGCTTGATATTATGAAGCGGTACAAGGAGAGGTTTATCTCATGGGATATGTCAGTGATAAGGGAGATGAATTTTTCAGAGAAGTTTGTTTCAAGGTTAGTGAAATTAGATAATTTTGAGAATGCTCAAAATACTAAAAACGCTGAAAATTCATGTGCATAATTTTTTTGTTCTATACATATATGATACTAAAGTCAAAATATCTTTTGACTTTAGTATCATAGCATTCTACATTGATAGTGCAAGCTGTTTGGCTTGCATTTTATTATACAAATTAGTTACTGCTTATGTAGTCAAAAGTAACACACAAATTTCGATATCAGTAGGTTAAATGCAAGTAATAAAAATTGACTAATTCTGCCTGATAGTATAATATAATAATGATATAGAGTTTAAGTTGCAGCGTTTAATGCTGCTTTTTGTTTATGCACATACCTATGTACAGGAGAGTTATTTATGAAAAAGTCAATTTTAATTGTAGATGATGAGGAACTTAACAGGGAACTTTTGAAACAGATGTTTCAGGACGATTACGACATTATTGAGGCAGAAAATGGGAATGAGGCAGTTTACAAGCTTATGAAAAATATTAACAAAGTAGTTGTAGTGCTTCTTGACCTTGTTATGCCCGGACTTGATGGATATCAGGTACTTCAGATGTTAAAGAGGAAGAATATTACTGACAGAATACCTGTAGTGCTTGTTACTGCTAATTCTGATACTAATGTAGAATTTCATTGTTATTCAATGGGGGCTTCGGCTATTATTTCAAAACCTTTTTCGGCTAAGATAGTAAGGCAGCAGGTGTTTAATATTATTGAAATGAATATGAATGCCTTAAAGCTTGAAAGGACTGTTAAAAATCAGGAAAAAAAGCTTAATATACAACAGCATAAGCTTGATACGTTTTATGATAATCTTCTTGACACTATTAGCAATATTGTGGAATTCAGGGATTTAGAATCAGGCATGCATATAAAAAGAGTTAAGGGACTTACGCGTATTATGGCGGAAACATATATGGAGATGTATCCTGAGAGTGGTCTTGATGATGATATGGTTGATACAATAGTGCGTTCATCGGCTATGCATGATATTGGAAAAATTGCTATTCCTGACAGCATACTTTTAAAACCTGGCAGACTTACAGATGAAGAAAGAAAGATAATGGAGGGGCATACTACAAAAGGATGCGAGATACTTGATCAGCTTGAAGATCTGCAGGATGCAGTAAGATTTCAGACTGCATATGATATATGTCGCCATCATCATGAAAGATATGATGGAAAAGGTTATCCTGATAAACTTAAAGGAGATGAGATCCCGCTGTCTGCTCAGCTTGTGTCTATTGTAGATGTTTATGATGCACTTGTAAGTGAACGTGTCTATAAGAAACCTTTTACAAAAGAAAAGGCATATGAAATGATTGTAGAGGGAAAATGTGGGATATTTGCTCCAAATATACTTAATTGTTTTGAAAAGTCAAGAGCTGAAATTGAAGCATTATCTGACAGTTATAAATAAGTATGAGAAAAAACTTTAATATTGCCAATGCATTGTGTCTTAATTGGCAAAGAGATTGTTTGCGCTACCAAAGGCGGTATGACTGGAAGGTGTGTTTGAATCAGGTTTAACATAAATAATAAAAATAAGGAGAAAAGAAATGGCAATTAGTGAAGAAAAGATGGAGATACTTGTAGGTGCAGGCATTGATATGGAAAGTAATAATGAGCGTTTTATGGGAAATGTAGCGCTTATGGACAGATTTTTTGGGAAATTTTTAAATGATCCTAATTATATAAAGCTTTCAGATGCTATTGCAGCAGGTAATAAAGAAGATGCATTTGCAGCTGCTCATACGCTTAAGGGGGTATGCGGCAATCTTTCTCTTAAAGCTCTTGAAAAGATTGTTGCAGAGCAGACAGAGATGCTGCGTAGTGGGGATATAGAAGCAGCGGCGGCTGTTATGTCAGAGGTTACAGCAGAATATGAAAGACTTAAGGAGGCATTTGGAAAAGTACTGCCTTTGGGGGAATAGAGGAATATGGTTTACTATTATCCTGACTATTTTTATGATTTTAAGTGTGTGGGCGGCAAAAGCTGTCCTGACAGCTGTTGTCATATATGGCAGATTACTGTAGATAAGAATACTTATAAGAAGTACAAAAGTGTGACAGGTGAACTTGGAAGGCGCATGGCAGATAAGATTGACAAAGTTACAGGTAAGATTACACCACATGGCGAAGAACATAGATGTGAGTTTTTAAATGAGGATAATTTGTGTGATATTATTCTTGAACTTGGTGAAGATTATTTGTGTGAAACCTGCAGAACCCATCCACGACATGAAGAAGTTTATAAAAATGTGCGTGAGCTGTCAATTTCAATAACGTGTCCTATTGCCTGCAAAGCACTTCTTATGAGAGAGGAGCCGGCAAGAATTTGCAGAAAAGTAAGCAGTGAAACGGACAGATTTGATATATATTTTGATGAGCCATTATTTAATCAGTTATTATATGTAAGGAACAATATGCTAAAACTTACAAAGCGACGTGATATGGGAATTGGCGGGCGTATGCTGTTTATGCTTGGAATGGCACATGATGTGCAGATGCGCATGATTGAAAGGCAGAAAAGAAAACAAAAAGGATTTATACACAATATTATACCATCATATCCGGAATTTACTGAGCAGGAAAAAAGTGAAATAAAGAGCATAGTTGATGCATATTATAATCCATCGGCTTATGATAAGGAATATGGTTATGTTATTAAATCAGTAGTAAGCAGGAAGCTGTTTATCAATTCAGATACAGTTACCATAAAGAAAGCAATGTCTGATATGATTTTTGCACTTTGTACTATGGAACAGTTAAAACCTACATGGTTTTCATATTTGCAGAGTGTATTAAATGTACGTACACAGATGACAGATTCAGAATATCTAAGTAATTTAAAGAAATTTAATAAAGAAATTACGGATATACAGCTTGAACAGTTATTATTTTACTTTGTGTATCTTTATTGTTTGAGTTCTGTATATGATGGACAGTTGTTTGCTAAAATTAAGATGGCTGTTGTAAATACACTTATAATTAGAGAATTGTGGTTTATGAAATGGCTTGAAGAAGGCAGACATATTACTATAGATGAACAGGTAGAGATAGCACACCTTTTTGTCAGGGAAGTTGAAAATTCAGATGAAAACATGGAACAATGGGACAGTCTTATGCAGAGGAATCCGAGGTTTTCACTGGAATTATTAGTAGATATACTTACTTAAGCGTGATTAGGTTCGTGTAAGCGAACCTAATCACACCAGAAAGATGTCAAAAGCAGACATTCTTTTCATGGATTGTTTGCGCCGCCATAGGCGGCATGATTGAAATATGTGAATATTGAATATATTATGGAGGATTATAAAATGGATTATAAAATTTTAGAAAGAGATGCTAAACTTGGTGACTACAGTGCTTCTAAAAAGCTTGAGCAAAGACAGGAAAAGCTTGAAACACTGCCTATAAGAGATGCGCTTGGTTATCCTCTTACATGGTGCCCGTCTGCTATTCCAGGTTCACTTCTTGAAGATATTGACAAGATGTATAATAATATTTCTGTTACTGATATTGATACTGATATTTCTATAGAAGAAGAATCTTTCCATAGCTGTCGTATTGAGGGAGCTGACACTACAATTGATGAGCTTTTTGATATTTTCAGGGCAAAGAGAACAGAATCAAAAGGCGATAAGATGATATTAAATACATACAGGGCTGTTAAATTTCTAAATATTACAAGTAAGCGTAATGTTGATACACTTGTACGCCTTTGGGAAATTGTTACTGATGGTGTGTGTGACAATCCAAATATTTCAGGCAATAAGTTTAGAACCGGCGTTGTTACGGTTGGAACACATGAAGCACCAGAGGTAGAGCTTCTTGATTATTGTATGAAACAGTTTTTTGATTTTTATAATGGCTATAATATTGAGTCACCATATATTAAGGTTGCTATTGTACATTTCTATTTTGTATATATGCATCCTTTCTGTGATGGCAATGGTAGAATTGCAAGGCTTATTACATCTGACTTTCTTATACGCTCAGGACTTAATAATTTTAGTGCGCTTACACTTAGCAAGACAATTAATGAGACTGCACAGGACTATTATCAGGCTATTGAAAATAGCGAAAATTCATTTCATGATGTTACACCGTTTATTCAATATATGTTAAAGGCAGTGTATGATAATCTTTATGAGGTTCTTAAAGGACAGAATAAATTTGTGGTTAGTCATACAGAATGGGAGAAGGTGTTTGAATGAATAAAAGCCTTAAAAAGCTGTCTGTCATTGCAAGAAGGCTGTATATTATTGTGGGTGCTCTGGGGTTCGCTGCTCTTTCTGTAATAACTACATATATAAAGCCTCTTAATTCTGTTGATTATATTGTAAGTGACTATATATATCAGGCTGTTTATAAGAACATTAAAAAGGAACAATCAAATATAAAAATTATTGTTATTGATAACGAAACCGAATATGCATATGGAGAGTATTCCTTATGGTCAAGAAGCCGTATGGCAAATCTAATAAAAAAGCTTAATAAAAGTGAGTACAGTCCAAAGGTAATTGCACTTGGCCTTGATTATCACAATGAAAGAGATAGCGATGGAGATAGTAAACTTGCCAAAGTGTGTGGTAATTATGGAAATGTTTGTGTAGGAATAACAGCAGAACTTGAAAGCGACAGAGATAAGAAGAATGACGAAGCACCTCCTTTAGAGACCAAAGACACTAAGAAGCTTTCAAAAAATTCTGATACGTCAAAGGATAATGAGGATACACATGAAGGTGTACCAGACAATACAATGGCTGGCAATAAGATTGTAGATGTTTATATGCCTTATGATGAACTTTCGGAAAATGTCAGTACAGGTGTATTAAATGTAAATAATAATTCTGTAGATGGATATGTCAGAAATATAGTTGCAGGTATTAAGTATAATGAAAATTATTATGATAGTTTTTCACTTGCAGTATATAAGATGTATCTTAAAAAAGATGGTGGAGATTATGAGAATCTAAGGGTAGATAATGAAAACTCTTTTGGTATTAATTTTTCAAGAAATGTAAGTCACTATGATACATATTCATTTGTAGATGTGATGAAGGACAATGTGGATTTAAGTGTTTTTAAGAATAGTATAGTTCTTATTGGTGACAGTACAGTAAATGGGGATTTATTTAATCTGCCAAATCATAAAGATGAGCAGGCAGGTAATATTGATATACAGGCGAATGCAATAAATGCATTATTACAGCAAAATACTATGCAGTATATTGAAAGATGGTTTCTTGCAATTTGGTATGCACTTTTTGCTGCTGCATTTTTCATAGTGACATCTTACAGCGGTGGGATAAGCGCTGTTTTTCAGACACTACTACTTATTGCGATGCAGGTACTTACATGTGCTTTGCTTAATTTCTGGGGCTGGTACGTTCCATTGCTTCAGCTTATAATAATTATAGTAGTTATTACACTTGTTTCTTTATTTGTGGGCTATATGCTTGAGCGAAGGCGAAAGGCTGTGCTCGAAAATATGTTTAAAAAATATGTTGATGAGCAGGTGGTAAATGAAATAGTAAATGAAAATGGAATTATTGACATAACAAAAGTAGGTGGAGAAAGAAAAGATATTGCTGTGCTCTTTGTGGATATCAGGGGATTTACAACGCTTTCAGAGAGCCTTGCTCCAGAGCAGGTAGTAGATATCCTTAATAACTATCTTTCAATTATAGCGGACGCAGTTGCGGTAAATGGTGGAACTCTTGATAAATTTATTGGTGATGCTGCGATGGCAGTATACAATTCACCTTCTGATATTGATGACTATGTATTTAGAGCTGTTTGTACTGCATGGGATATTTTATCAGGTGCCGAAGAGCTTGAGGATATGTGCAAGAAAAAATATGGCAAAGATGTCACGTTTGGTATTGGTGTACACTGTGGTGAAGCAGTTGTTGGAAATATAGGAAGCCGCAGCAGAATGGATTATACTGCAATTGGTGATACTGTAAATACGACTTCACGTCTTGAAGGCGCGGCAAAAAGCGGACAGATACTTGTAAGCAGTGCAGTTTTAAGCAGACTTGGAAACAGAATTGCTTCTGAATTTGCAGGTGAGTATACATTAAAAGGAAAGAAAAATCCTGTACCTGCATACGAATTAACAGGTATAAATGATGCGCATGAAGAGTTTAAGCGTAGTAAAAAGAAAATAGAAATAATAGGTGAGAAGTTTGCAGAAATAAAAGAATTTCATGGGAATGCTGCAGATGAGATTAGTAGAATTGGTGAAAATACTGTAATAGGACTTAAGGAACTGGCTGACAGAAGCAAAAACATTAAGGGAACGAGGTAAATAATGGGAAGGTTATATTGTATACCAGATATAAGCAGATTGGAGGAGTATGCGGCTTTTTCAGAGAAGTATAATGCAGCATTTGAATACAATGATTTTTTTATTCCGGCTGTTCTTGATGATGATGTAGTAAAGGGAAGAATCATAAATACATATGTTAAGACGGGAAGGGATATGTCTAATGATACAATGCATGGTGCATTTTTGGATATATGTATAAACAGTTCTGATCCTAAAATATTTCAGATTAGTGATTTAAGGGTGCGTCAGTGTATGGATATTGCAGAGAAAATGGGGCTTAAAGCTGTTATATTTCATACCAATTATATTGTAAATTTCAGACTTAAGTCATATTTAAATTCATGGATTTATCTAAATGAAAAGTATTGGAACAAGATACTTCTTGATTATCCGAATCAGAATATTTACATTGAAAATATGTTTGATGAATCGCCTTATATGATTGGAGAGCTTGCAGAAAGAATGAGCGGGCATTCACGTTTTGGTATCTGTCTTGATGTGGCGCATGCACATATATCAGGTTCTGATGTAAAAATGTGGTATGATGTGCTTGATTCTTATGTAAAGCATCTTCATTTAAATGATAATGATGGCAATGAAGACCTTCATGCTCCTGTTGGCAGTGGTACATTTGAGTGGGGAGCTTTTAATAAGTGGAGCAGAAAGCTTGAAACAGAACCATCTGTGCTTATAGAAGTAAGAAATTATGAACATCTCATGCAGTCAGTGGAATATATGCAAAAAGATGGGATATATCCGTTTAATGGCGGGAATATATAAAGAAGGGGATAATTAAATGGTATCACAGACAGTATTGAATTTAATGATAGAAATGGCGTGCCTGAGTTTTATTTTACCTGTGTTTTGTGCTGTTCTATGGAAGGTTAGGACAAAGAAAAGTATTGTACCTGTATTTACAGGCATGATGATTTTTGTTACATTTGGTATTGTATTTAAATCAGTACCTAATATGATATTTACAACATCAGATAATCCGGTGTCAAAGTTTATTACAGGCAATACATGGGCATATGCACTGTATGCAGGGCTTGCAGCAGGCATTTTAGAAGAAGTTGGAAGGTATGTTGGTTATAAGATGTTTATTCCAAGGCATGATTATAAGGAAGCTGCAGTGTCATATGGAATAGGTCATGGCGGTATAGAGTGTATAATTGTTTTAGGTTTTTCACAGATACAGAATTTTATGTATGCACAGCTTATTAATGCAGGTCAGATGGAGGAAATATATGAAACCCTTCCGGATGAAAATGCAGTTAGTTTTTTTAAGGACATGGTAGAACGTATATGTAGTGTAACTGCAGCGGAATGTATTTGGGGAGGAATTGAAAGAGTGGCTGTATTTGCATTTCAAATTGCATTATCTGTACTTGTATTTTATGCTGCAACGGAATATGGTAAAAAATATTATCTTTTAATTGCTATTGCCATCCATACATTTATTGATATATTCGCGGCACTTTATCAGCTGGAGATTCTCCCTCTTGTAGTGACAGAAATTATTATCATTATATTTGCAGTGGCAACTTCGGTGTTTGCTTATAAAAAATACAGGGAGATGTATTAAGCGATGAAGATACTTATGCTTGAAACAAGGCAGCTTAGCTATAATTCTTCAGCAGTATTTATGAAGGTTATAGAAGATATTTTTAAAAAAATGGGGGCTGATGTCATACACTTAATTGTCAGCAATCCGGAAGCTGATAGTGATTTGCTGGAAAGTTTTATTGGCAGAAGCTTTGATGCCGTTATAGATATTAACTCACTTCTTCCATTGGCGGAGTGTGATTATGGACATTATCTTGACTGCATTGATGCCCCATTTATTAATTTTATTGTTGACCATCCTATGCATGTACATGAGTATCTTAATGTAAAACTTAAACGCTATTATGTGGTATGCCTTGACAGATATCATAAGGAGTATATTATAAAATATTATCCGCATATTAAAGGTGTTAAGGTGATTTGTCTGGGGGGAATTAGCTGTATGGAGGAAAGTATTGATTTTATGAAAAGAAAATATCATATACTTTTCCCTGCTACATATACTCCGCCTAAATATTATCTGTCTGTGATTAGAGAAATGGGTGTAAAACTTGAAAAAATAGCAAAAGATATATTAAGTGAATTGATTAATGGCAGCAGTCAGAGAAAAAATCATGACTTGGACAGTAAAGTATCAATTCATGATTTATACAGAAAATATGAGGAAATTCCTGATAAAAAATTTGCAAAGAAAATGTATGCAGCAAGGTATATTGATAGATATATAAGAGATTATTTAAGGGATATGGTACTTGACAGATTTCTTTCTGAGGGTTATAAAATAAATGTTATTGGAGCAAGGTGGGAGATGTATGATGGTAAGTATAAGGATAATCTTATAATACATTCACAGTGCAATTATTTAGAGATGCTTAAAATAATTGGAAATTCACAGCTTGTACTTAATGTACAGCCGCTGTTTTTAGAGGCTGCGCATGACAGAATTTTTAATTCAATGGTAAATGGTGCAGTCCCGATTACTGATACATGTGAATATATTGAAGAAAATTATGCAGATGAAGTAATTATATACGATAAAATAAATATACAGGAAAGCGTTGCTGCACTTTGCAGGACAATAAATGATACAGAAAGGCTTGCAGCAATGTCTGAGAAACTTAAGGAAAAGTCGGCTAAGAAAGAAACATGGGAGGTACGTTTAAAGAGGCTGCACAGCTTTATACAGGAAATTAATTAAACATTGATAGATGATTTCTAAAGAGGTAATATTTAAATGCTATATAGATATTTTTGTTTTGACAGGAAGAGAATTGCCATTTTTACAGCAGTTATGCTGTTTATATTTGTGTTGCAGTATATTGTAACCGGTTCTATGGTATCAAGGCAGAATGTAACTACAGAGGCGGGTAATGCTAATAGTAGTGTTATAGGAATTATAGATAATGAAGAGGTTATAAGACAGAAGTTTAGTTTTGACAGAAAGGTTGTGCTTTCACAGTTTGTATTAAGCTTTGGTTCGTTTGAGCGTGAAAATGTTGGTGATACTCTTAATATACAAATGACAGATGGTGATAATAATGTAGTATATGAAACAGATATTGATGTTGATGATATAAAAGCAAATGAGTCATATACTGTAAATATGGATCATACTGTTACGATACCAAAAGGAGTAGTCTGCTGTATCAGGCTTACATGCAAATCGGATAATCTGCCATATGCAGTTATTCCTACTTTAAATACTACTAACAGAACTGATCCAAATACTTATATGTCTACTCTTAAGATGCAGACACGAAAAAAGTCATTAAATATTTCCTACACATATTCCTTTAGGCAAATATATCCACTTATTGTACTGATATTGGAAATATGTATATTATTTATAATCTGCTTTGAACATGTTACTGATTTGTCAGAGGTATTTCGTAAAAAGAGACAGAAGATAATGAGACGAAGCCTTGTAGAACAAAAGCTTTGGAAAGAAGCGGGAGAGAGCAGGGCAAAGTCTGATAAAAGTCATGCAAAAGTTAAGTATTCTGAAAGTAAGAAATATTCAGAAGATAAAAGGTATGCTAAAGACAAAAAAAATATTAAGTCTGTTAGTGCAGACAGGGCTTATAAAGATAAAAAGAGTCATAAACGTAAGAAAAGAGATATTTTTGGATATCCATTAGGTATAAAAAGTATTGTAAGATATTGCATTTCAGAGCCAAAGATTTTGCGTGGAGTAAGAATTGCCATGACAATTTTAAACCCGCTTGTGATTTTTATTATATTGGAGGCAGCTAATGGCAATCTTGGCAGGATGTATTTTACCGTTTGGCCTTTTACGTGGATTTTGCTGCTTGCAATACAGTTTATTTTATATGCAGTTATTGGAAATATGAGTATTGCTGTATTTGTAATGGATATAGTGCTTTTTCCATTTGGGCTTGGTAATCTTTTTATAATGAAGGTGCGAGGAACACCACTGCTTCCTGCTGATATATTTGGTCTTGCTACTGCTGCAGAGGTGGCATCAACTTATTCACTTAAGTTTTCGCCAGCAGAATTTATATTAATACCTGCATTTATAATATGGATAATGCTGGTCCTGCGTCTTAAAAAGAAGAGTAGCAGTATAAGGAGTGCAGAAAGAAAATCTTTAAAAAATATTTTTACATCAAAACCTGATATAAAAAGGCTTGCTAAACGTTTCTCGCCTGTTGTTGTTTGTGTTGCGGCTATTATGATTATGTTTAGCACAGGACTTCTTGAAGCGTGCGGTGTTAAAGATAATGTGTGGAATAAAGTTGCTTCATGCAGGTCTAATGGTTTTTATATGAATTTTTTTATTAATTTAAGATACCTTAAGGTGGCAGAGCCTGCCGGTTATTCTAAAGAAAGAGTAGCACAGATACTTGAAAGCTTAAAAGAGAAAAACAAAGATAAAGAAAATGAAGTAATGCAGGCAGCGGCTAATGGTGCCGCAGGAAACAATGAAGGAACTCAGACAGCGGTTAACGGTATTGCAGGAAATAGTGAAGATTCCAAGTCAGTGTCTGATGAGCTTATAACAAATAGTGATTTTAGCACCTGTACTTCTCTTAATGGGAAGATGCCAAATATAATATTGATAATGAATGAAAGTCTTGCAGATTTTTCATTAATAGGAGATGTAAATTATAATCGTGATCCGCTGGAATATATTCACAGTATGAAGGAAAATACAATAAAGGGACTTGATTATGTATCGGTATTTGGTGCAGGTACAAGCAATTCTGAATTTGAAGCAATGACAGGCAATACAATGTCATTTTTTCCAAGCGGCTGTAATGTATATCAGCAGTTTATGCATGATACAACATATTCTATATCTTCATATTTAAAAAGTCTTGGGTATACATGTAATGCTATACATCCAAGCAGTGGTGCTAACTGGAACAGAGTAAGCACATATCAAAGCATGAAGTTTGACAGGTTTGTTACCATAGAAGATTTTGTAAATCCTGAATATGTAAGATATATCAGTGATAAGGAGAGTTATAAAAAGGTAATTGAGCTCTATGAAGCAAATGAACGCAAAACGCCTATGTTTATGTTTGATATGACTATTCAAAATCATGGAGGATATCTTACTAATACAAACTGGGAAGAACCTGTATATGTTGAAGATGCCTATTATGATGAGGCAAAGGAATTTCTTTCTGCAACAAAAGTGTCTGATGATGCATTTAAATATCTTATAAATTATTTTGAAAAGATAGATGATCCTACTATAATATTTATGTTTGGCGACCATTGGCCATCTATTGAAACAAAATTTTTTGAAGATATTTTGGGAAAAGAACAAAGCGAGTGGGAACTTGAGGATATACAGAAACGGTATGCGACGCCATTTGTGCTTTGGGCAAACTATGATATTGAAGAGGCAGAGGGTGTAATAATTGGGAATAACCTTGTGGAAAATCTGCTGCTTAAACAGGCTGGTATAGAGCTGCCGTTGTATAATCAGTATGTAGAAGAGGTGTCAAAAAGTATACCTGTAATGAATGTTAATGGGTATATGGATAAAAAAGGCGTCTGGCATAAGTATGGAAGTGATGAAACAGAGGAGGAAAGTGAGCTTATAGATAATTATAAAATACTTCAATATGGGTATTATAGTGATACTGATAAGGAGACAATGTCAAAGTTATTTGAGATGGAGAATTGAGGTGATATAATGACCGAAAAAGCGATTCCAATTGGCATTGAATTTTATAAGCAGATGATTGAGACGTTTTGACAGTATACTGACTATGAGCATGCTAAATTCAAAAATACCCCCGGTAATAACTGGGGGTATTTATCAAAAGTTTTGAAATTTTATAACAGAAATTAATTCATGTAGGCATTGGCAATTTGTATAGATTTTTCTGAAAAGTCTGATTTTAAGCGCATCAGGTATTGCAGTGCGCTTCCTTCATATGGCTGCATATCACCAAAAAGCCCTATTTCATAGCAGTTGCGGATAATATTGATAATACAGTCTTCAACATGATCTTCTTTGCAGTCTTTGCATTCTTTTAAAATGTGGGCAATTGCGATTTCCAGTTCCATTTCATCAAATGCTTTATAATCTGTTGCAGGTATATGTTCTGTGCCGTTTGGAATTTCCTTTTTAGGCTCTTTTTTATAATCTTTGATACATTCTTTTGCGTATCCTATAATGCAGTTTGTCTCCTGACATTGTCCGCATATAGATAGGTTTCTACAGCAGTGTTGCAAATCTTCCCATATTAATTCAGCATTTAATCCTTTTTTATGTTCCTCGGCCATGTTAGTTCCTCCTGTAATTATTTGCCTAAATATATAATAATTGTAATTTTATCTAGTGTATGTTACCATATGGGTTATGTACTGTCAAGGTTTGATAATTTTTTGCTTTTTGGTTTGGAGTGGGTTTGGAAAGTAACGCCAAAAGTACGAGTTTTACAGTGACTTTTATTTATTGATATGCTATACTTAAAGGCAAAATCAGGAAAATATGGAGGGGTATTAATATGGACAGTTCAAAAGTCTTTTTTACTACATTTAAAACTACAGGAAAGGAAAATCTTCTTGAAAAGCTTCACCGTCTTATGCAAACAGCAGGCTTTGAAACTATTGATTTTAAAGAGAAATACACAGCTATTAAGATTCATTTTGGTGAATATGGCAATCTTGCTTTTTTGCGTCCAAATTATGCAAAAGTGGTTGCGGATTATGTAAAGGAGCTTGGAGGCAGGCCGTTTCTTACTGACTGTAATACATTGTATGTCGGGAGCAGAAAAAATGCACTTGATCATTTAGAGACTGCTTATATAAATGGATTTTCACCATATCAGACAGGCTGTCATGTTATTATAGGAGATGGTTTAAAAGGAACTGATGAAACTCTTGTTCCAATTAATGGAAAGTATGTAAAAGAAGCAAAAATTGGGCATGCAATTATGGATGCCGATATATTTATTTCACTGACACATTTTAAAGGTCACGAGATGGCAGGTTTTGGTGGAGCTCTTAAGAATATTGGAATGGGATGCGGTTCACGTGCCGGAAAGATGGAGCAGCATTGCGATGGCAAGCCAAAAGTTAAGACAGGAAAATGTGTAGGATGTAATGAATGTGCAAAGATTTGTGCACATGATGCTCCTATTATTGAAAATGGCAAGTCATATATTGACCATGATAAATGTGTTGGCTGTGGACGATGTCTTGCAGTCTGTCCAAAAGATGCCATTGCTGCAAGTTTTAGTGATTCTATAGCAATGCTGAATTATAAAATGGCAGAATACAGTCTTGCAGTCTGCCAAAATCGTCCATGTTTTCATGTATCCTTAATTTGTGATGTATCTCCGAATTGTGACTGTCATTCTGAAAATGATATACCAATTATACCTGATGTTGGAATGCTTGCATCATTTGATCCTGTTGCGCTTGATAAGGCATGTGCCGATTTATGTAATAAGATGTCTCCAATAAAGGAGAGCGTTTTAGGAAAGAATTTAGAAAAGTTTGAAAACCATGAGGGACATGATCATTTTGATATGACACACCCTGACACAGAATGGAAATCATGTATTGCACATGCTGTAGAGATTGGTCTTGGCACAGATAATTATGAGCTTGTTACAATTTAATTAATTATCATTTCAATAAAATTACTTGCACAAAATATTATATTATCAATTAAAACAACACTAATGTAGTTTTATATACTGAATTGGTGTTGTTTTTATATTTGTGAATTTTGACTATTATTTTCTTTTTTTTAACACAAAACTTGATTAATTTTACCAAATATAGTATAATTTTTATGGAGACTGCGAAATGTTTACTAAATCAGGCTTGCGTGCACACGCCAGAGCCTGATTCATGCAGATGGCGTGTGCGAATGGAGGAAAGTATGAATAAGCTAAGAAAAATTTTCGCCTGTTTATTTCTTGTTGTATGTGCTGTAGTGATTGCAGCATGTGGAAAGGACAGCTCCAAAAAACCTTTGAATGACAAAGGCGCGTCTGATGAGTCTAAGCTGATTACTATAGGTTATGTTCAGTCAGGAACAGGAGCGGCATGGAGTTTTGCAAATGTTGAATCTATCCAGCAGAGTTGTACAGAAGAAAATGGCATTAACTTAATTTATCAAAATGCAGAAGATGATTTTGACAGACAGATTGAAATTGTACGTTCATATATTGAACAGAAAGTAGATCTTATCAGTTTTACACCTATTGTTTCCGAGGGCTGGGATGAAGTGCTAAAAGAAGCAAAAGATGCAGGTATTCCTGTTATTGTAATGGATCGTATGGTGGAAACACAAGATGATACACTTTATAATTGCTGGATTGGCTCTAATTTTTTACTTGAGGGTTATAAAGCGGCAGACTGGCTGATTGAATATATGAAGTCCCTGAAACTTGACAAGGAGGAATATAAAGTTGCACTTTTTCAGGGGACAATTGGTGCAAGTGCTGAAATAGGGCGTACTCAGGGTGTAGAAGAGATGCTTAATGCAGAGGGAAATTATAAGTTTGTATATAAAGACACCGGTGATTTTAATCATGATGGCGGAGTTAGAAATATGGAAAAGGTTTTAGAACAAAACCTTGATATTGACATTTTAATAGCTGAAAATGATGATATGGCACTTGGAGCTATTGAAGTAATGGAAAAGAACGGCATAAAGCCTGGGCAAGATATTGTAATTGTATCATTTGATGGTATTAATGCAGCATTTCAGGCTATGATTGAGGGGAAAATAAATTGTGTTATGGAATGTAATCCGCTTACAGGAAAACTTTTAGCCAATGCTGCTAAAACAGTAATGAATGGGGATCCTATATCTAAGAGAAATTATGTTCAGGAAGAAATTTTCCCGGCAGACACTGCTGCTGATTACATAGATAATAGAAAATATTAAAGGAGGGAAAACTTGTTATGAAACAGTTAAATAGATTAAATAGTATTGCAGTCAAGTTGATTTCAGGATTTATGGTTGTTATTATATTAATCATAGTACTTGGCATAGTTTCTTACAACAGTTCTTCCTCTGCTATGTTAAAATCTTATGAGCAAAGTATGACAGGAACTGTAAATACAACAGCAACATATCTGGAACTGGGGATGTCGCAGGTAAGTGCAGAGGCACAAAAGATAATTGAAGATAATGATTTTTACAATTATTACAGGGGCGCATATAGAAATGATAAACCTCATGAATATATGCTCTGGAGCTCATTGTATAATACAATACAGACTGCTGCCAGTGCCAGCGAATTTATTATGTCTATAAATGTATTTGGTTCATATGGAGATGGAATGTCATCAGCAGGAAGTCTGGAACAGGGATTTTATAATACATTTACCAAGTCATTTACTGAAAATGCAGAAGAAGGTACATGGATAAGTGCACATGAGGAATTGGATAAGCAGCTTAATATTGATGAAAGCCGTTATGCAGCATCTTTTGTAAAGTCATTTGTTAATTTCGATGGATATGTTGTATTGGACATTAATGCAAAGTCAGTTACAAATGTGCTCAATAACTTAGAGCTTGACGCCGGATGTATTGTGGGATATGTTGCTCCGGATGGTACAGAGATTTTAAATGTAACCGGACAGGATAGCATTTTCTCGAATCAGGATTTTTATAAAGAGGCAATGTCAGGCGTCTTGGCATCTTCAATGGTTAAGTATAATAAGCAGAATTATTTGTTTATTTATGCTCCTATTGCAGATACCGGATTTAGTGTATGCTGTCTTGTACCTGAAAAGGTTATGTTAAGCAAAGCATATGAAATCAGGAATATGACAATAGGTATTACTATTATTGCTATTATTATTGCGATCCTTATAGCCTTGTTCCTTGCGTTTAATATACACAGAGCTATCAGTATAGTAGTTAGTGTTTTGGAAAAGGCTGCCAATGGTGATTTGACTGGAAATGTACAGTTAAATAGAAAAGATGAATTTGGTGTTCTTGGACAAAGTATTAATGGTATGATTTCTAATATAAAGGTATTATTAGATAAAGTGGATAAAATAAGTAGTCTTGTTCAGGCGTCATCAGATGATGTAACCCAGACTTCAGAGATGCTTGTTGCTTCTTCTGATGAAATACGCAATGCAATGTCAGAAATTGAAACAGGTACTTCATCACAGGCGGAAGAAGCAGAAAGATGTCTGGAGCAAATGGCAGGACTTTCTGAGAAAATTAATACTTTAACTACAAATACAAGTGCTATTGAGAGTATTTCACATAATACAAAGGATTATGTGAATCAGGGAATTGATATTATTGACAGATTAAGTAAACGTTCTAAGGATACAAAAGACGTTACAGAGGCTGTTATTGATGGTATCAGCAAATTAAATGATGAATCTAAAACTATTGAGACTATTGTTGAAGTAATCAGCTCTATTTCTGACCAAACAAGTCTTTTAAGTCTAAATGCCTCAATAGAGGCAGCACGTGCGGGAGAGTCAGGAAAAGGTTTTGCTGTAGTTGCAGATGAAATACGCAAGCTGGCAGAAGAATCTATGCAGGCAGTAGGAAGAATTTCTGATATTATTACACGTATTAATACTCAGACAGAGATAACTGTTGAAACTGCGAAGCGGGCAGAGCAGATTGTTGGAGCGCAACAGGAGGCACTTGTAACTACTATTAGTTTATTTAATAATATTAACAGACATGTGGAGGATCTGGCGGGTAATCTTGATGATATCATGAATGGAATTGAGCTTATGTCTGCCGCCAGGGATCAGACTCTTTCAGCTATTAAAAGCATTTCAGATGTATCTGACAGGTCAGCATCGTCAACTTTGGAAGTGTCAGCTACTATTACAAATCAGTTAGATGCTGTTAAAAATTTAAATGGCAATGCTGAAACATTAAATAGTAATTCAAAAGACTTGCTTGATGCTGTTACACAGTTTAAATTAAATTAAAGAGGCATATATAAAATGGAAGTATTAAAATATATTATACCAATTGCAGTTGGAGCACTTATAGGGTATTGTACTAATTATATAGCAATTAAGATGCTTTTTAGACCATATACCGAAAAAAGATTATTTGGTGTTAAGCTTCCCTTTACCCCGGGAGTAATACCAAAAAATAAGCCACGTATGGCGGCGGCAGTTGGAAAGGCAGTAGGAGAAAATCTTTTTACCGGAAATGATATTGTAGATATGCTTGTAAACGATGATGTGAAAAATATGGTTTCTGAAAAGATTAATGAGACTATATTTAATCAGGAGAAATCTATAAAGGAATTTGTCGATGAGTCAGAAGCATCTGATTATGAACAGCTTAAAGAAAGAATAAGCGGATTTGTAAGTGAAAAGATACTTGCAGGAATAAACAGGCTTGATATAGAGGGTATTGTTAAGAATATGGCTGTGAATATTATAAGCGAAAAGATTCAGGGACCTATGTCAATGTTTATAAATGATTCTTTGATACAATCCATATCAGGGTATATAAGTGATGCTATTGTAAAGTATATAGATGAAAATGGATATAGTATCATATTGCCTGCGGTTAAGGAAGAAGTGGGCAGCTTTATGGAAAAGCCGCTTAAGGACAGCATTTCTGTGATTGGTATAGATGAAAATGCGGTTAAAAATGCAGTAGATAAGGTATTTAATACTCTTGTTGAAAAAGGTGTTCAGGATATAACACAAAACTTAGATATAGCAGGCACTATTGAAGCAAAGATTAATGAAATGGATGTATGTGAGCTTGAGGAACTTGTAATGATGGTTATGAAACATGAGCTTGGTGCAGTAGTAAATCTTGGAGCATTAATTGGTGCGGTTATCGGAGTGATTAATATATTTTTTTAACATGTATAATAAAAATTTATTTAAATTTAACATATATTGTATTTTATATTTTGTAAATTTGTGTTATTATACTAATGGTCGTTTTTCGGCCATTAGTATATATTATAATATGCATGGCTGTGTAAGGAAATTAGCCGTTTTGTGGCCACAGTTAGCGCAGACTTACTTCATATTTTAAGTAAATAATATTTAAGGAAGGGCGGATATGTATGGAACGTTTAGAAATGGAAGAGAAAGAACTTAAGGAAAAGATAGAGTTCTGTGACTTACTTATTAAATATGGCAGTTTGGTAAATGCTACTTCTGAGCAGAGTATAAGAGCATTTAAACTTAAGGAAAACTTTGAAGAAGAGCTTAGGGTAGTAAGGCTTAAGATGGGTAAGTAGTTTGAAGAAAATATATTTTGGGTGGATATAAATAAAACATAAGACATTTAAGCAACAGACATTTATTATAGTAAGGTTTTATATATTTTAGTATTTTAAAATGTATAAAACCTTTTATATCTTTTCACGTAAAAAGCAATCTTCAAACACGCTCTGGGAAGGAGGGATTTTTATATGAATAGTGAACTTACTATACTTATTGTTGATGATATGGAGATAAACAGAAGCATTTTGAGCGGAATTTTCAGAAGTGAATACAATGTTTTGGAAGCAGACAGTGCAAATAAAGCTTTGAAGATACTTTATTCAGGAACTAAAGTTGATTTGATTGTGCTTGATTTAATCATGCCGGGTATGAATGGCATGGAGTTTTTGCGATGTATTAAGGAAGATAAAAGGTTTGATAATATAGCTATTGTTGTAAATACACAGTCAGGTGATCAGGAGAATGAGATAAAGGCACTTGAGCTTGGTGCAGATGATTTTATTATGAAGCCATATAATCCAAAGATTATAAAAAGAAGGATTACTAATATTATTGAGAAATATATATATCAGAAAAATGTAATGGAGAGTTCATTAAAAGATGCACAAGAACGTATTGACAATCTTATAGATACTGTTCCGGGAGCTATTGTAATATTTGAGATGGAAGAAGATATAAATATTTCTTATTTTAGCGGAGGCTTGTGTAGTATTACAGGGTATACAGAAGAAGAAATAAATATGCTTGAGGATATATTTACGCTTGTGCATACAAGTGACAGAGAGATATTTGTGCGTATGCTTGAAAATGCAAAGAATAATGGTGTAATCCACTGCCGGGTTCGTATGTGCCATAAGCATGGTGGTACGGTATGGTGTGGGATTAATACCAAGAAAACTGTTACCAGTTCAGGAAAGTGCCGTTATAATATGGTAATATTGGATTTGACAGAGGAAAAAAAGGCAGAACAGAGGGCTGAAAGATCTATGCTTGAGCTGCGTTACAGAGCTGAACATGATACTCTTACCGGACTTTTAAGCAGGGAGTCTTTTTATAATGCGGCAGGTAAACTTATTGAAAAAGGTGATAGCGAATATATTATTGGTTACTGGAATATAGATAGATTTAAAGTGATAAATGAGCTTTTTGGACGTGATAATGGTGATATGATTCTTTGCAGTGTAGCTAAGTGGATTAGAGAAAGCATAGGCAGGAATGGTATTTGTGCAAGATTTGAGGCAGATCATTTTGTTACCTGTACTACAAGGGAGTTTATTGCAGATAATATGGATAATATAGGCAAATTTCTACTTGGCGAACAGAAATGGAATAGCCTTAATTATCCTGTACTTCTGCATGTGGGCTATTACGAAGTTGAAGATAAAAATATTATGGTAAATCTTATGTGTGACAGGGCAAATATGGCTTTGCAGATGATTAAGAATAATTATATGGTACGCTATAATTACTATAATGGGACACTTAAGAACAATATTATGGCAGAGCAGGAGATTGTTAATGATATGAATGATGCTCTTTCAAGTAAGCAGTTTTTTGTGTGTTATCAGCCTGTTGTAGATACAATAACAAAGAGAACAGTAAGTGCAGAGGCACTTGTGCGCTGGAAACATCCTGAAAGGGGCATTATTTCACCAGGACTTTTTATACCTGTATTTGAAAAAAACGGATTTATTACAAAGCTTGATATGTATGTGTGTGAAGAAGTGTGCAGGCATCAGCATGAAGAACGGTTAAAGGGGCATAAAGTAGTGCCTGTTTCGGTAAATCTGTCAAGAATAAATTTTTATAATAATGACTTACATAAAGAAATTCTTTCACTTTTGAAAAAGTACGACTTGACTTCTGAGGATATAAAGCTTGAGATAACAGAAAGTGCATATCAGGATAACCCAGAGGATTTGATAATGGCAATAGATACACTTCAAAAGTATGGGTTTAAAGTGCTTATGGATGACTTTGGAAGTGGTTATTCATCTTTAAATATGTTAAAGGATTGTCCTGTTGATATATTAAAAATTGATATGAAATTTATAAATGATATAGAATATTCAGAGCGTGCAAGCAGCATAGTTTATAATATAATAAACATGGCAAAGACTTTAAAAATGGAAACATTAGTAGAGGGTGTGGAGACTAAGCAGCAGTATGAGCTGCTTGTAAATATGGGATGTGACAACATTCAGGGCTACTATTTCTCAAAACCTGTCAGTGATGAAGAATTTGTAAATAGGATAATAATGGAAAGTGTAGTGTAATGCTGCACTTTTTTGGTTTAGCTGATTCATAATTGCATAATTAAATGTATTTTGATATAATAAGAAAGATTTTGTAATTTGGAGTGTTTTATTTCTTAGGAAAGTTAGTGTTTTTAATTTATAGGTTTCTTTGCAATTTCCTGAAAATTGATGGGGGTTGATACTTTTATGAAAATATTATGGGATTATATATCCGGAAGAACAAGAACCAGTCTTACAATGAGTCAGGTTGTTATATTTATGACTGTGGCAATGCTTGGTATACATACAGCTCTGCTACTAATGTTTTTATTTTTTAATATTTATTTTATGGTAGGGGTGAATGTTGCAAGTCTTATTTTGTATATAGTGTGTTTTATATTTATTCGTATTGGCAAAAATCCATATATTGTTTTTAACCTTTGCTATGCAGAGGTTATATTGCACGCATTTCTGGCGGTTGTAATGGTTGGAACTTCATATGGCTTTACGCTTTATATGCTTTCTATGACACCGCTTGCTTATTATGCTGCATACAGCTTTAATTCGGATAAACAGTCCGTAAATCCAATGACATATGTAATTATATCGTGTATTGCATATATTATTGTAAGATATATTGCAGCTGTACATGAGCCGGTATATGTTATGGGTGGAAAAGAAGTTGATTTAGTTATGTACAGTATCAACTATTTTATAGTGGTAGCTACAATAGTTGCATTTATGTCTACATTTCTCATTCAGATACGAACACTTGAGGAACAGATGTTAAATAAAAATAAAAGACTTGAGGTTTTGTCTACACATGATACACTTACTGGCTTATTTAACAGGCGGTGTATACATGACAGATATATTAAAGCATTAAAAAATAACGAGTGTTATAGTATTATATTAGGCGATATTGATGATTTTAAGAAAGTTAATGATACATATGGACATTCTTGCGGAGATAATGTGTTAAAAGGTGTGGCAGATGTGTTTAAAACTTCTGTAAGGCGTGATGATGTTGTATGCCGCTGGGGAGGAGAGGAAATTCTTGTAATGCTTCCATACGGAGATAAGGACGATGCCCAAAGGATAGCAGGAAGAATATCAGAAAGTATAAGAAATCTTGTTATAAAAGGTACAGAAGATGAGGATGTAAAAGTTACTATGACATTTGGTGTGTCAGATTCAAATGAAGCATCAGATATTAAAGATGTGACAAGGATAGCTGATACCAGACTATACTATGGCAAAACTCATGGGAAAAACTGTATAATAGCCGAGGATGGTTTGGAATAACAACTATTATCTTGACAAAAAAGGCGATTTCGGGTATTCTATAGGTGTATTCAGGAAGTCAGTAATAAATTTTAAAGAAAGGAAAGATACTGATGATTAAGGCCGCAGTTTGTGATGATAGTGAACTTGACAGGACGATGCTTGAGGATATAGTGAGATCGCTTATGTCTGACAAAGGGCTGACATATGATATAGTTACCTATGTTAGTGGCAAAGAGTTGGTATCAGGTTATAAAAATCATCCGTTTGATATAATATTTCTTGATATACTTATGGAAGACATAGATGGCATAGAAACCGGAAGATTAATACGTGAAATGGATGATAAAGTAGAGATAGTATACTGTACATCAAGCAGGGATTTTGCGATAGAGGCTTATGATGTACATGCTATTGGGTATCTGCTTAAGCCATACGAAACAGAAAAGATAAGTGCGGTAATAGATTATTATGCGCATAAGCATCCACAGAAAAATCATAATTATATTGAAGTCAAATCAAAGCGTAAATCGCTTATTATTCCTTACAAAGATATAATACATATGGAGTCTGATAATAAAGTAGTCTATATCTATACTACAACTCATGGAGCTGTTAAGGTTTACAATAAGCTGGATACATTTGAAAATGAATTGTCAGATGAGCGTTTTTTAAGATGCCATCAGAGTTATCTTGTAAATATGCAGTATGTTGCAGGGATTGTTGATTCTGATTTTATAATGATTGACGATCAGATGATACCTATACGTAAAAGTGGCAGAAAGCTTATAGTAAAAAAGTATGAAGAATATCTTAAGG
>CAMWXG010000026.1 GCA_947178155.1 uncultured Lachnoclostridium sp. | reverse complement strand
ATGTAATATGCATACTTAGGTAATTTATCTTTTCTCTCTCCGCTATAAAGCCAGATAAAATAAAATGCAATTGGACCTGTAACATATAGCAGGCTTACAATAATTCCAAGAACTGTCCTTATAACCCCTCTTGAACGGAAAAAATAAAAAATTGCTGTTAAAAGCACGGTACACAATCCATACTGCGACCGAAAAATCGCAACCCATGCCACCGCGCAAGCTACAATAAGCAATTCTCCTGCCTGACACAAAAATCCGCCTTTTTCCTGAAACATTTTAACAAAATACAGCATAAGAAGGCTGACACACAATGCTACCATTGCATTCTGGCTGGACCAATCAATAAATTTCCCGCTGTTTGCAAAATCATATGGAATTTCACTTATAAGTGCAAAAAAGGCAATTGTTAATACATATTTTTTATAACTGGATGTATATAAAAATCCCTCCACCAGTAAAAAAGCAAAAATTGGAACAGCAAGTCCGCCAAGAAGCTGCATGACAGAACCAATACCTGCATACACCATAAGCTGCGAATCTTCTGCCAAAGCCTCAGACAATCCTGTCTGTGTATACTGGTCAAGATTTATCAATCCTCTTTCAATAACTGTAGCACCAAATGTTTCAAGCATCATAATAATGCATGCAAAATTTTTCAGTCCATCCGCCGAAATACTTGGTATTCTCCATGTAACATTACGCCTTCCAATCATCTGCATTCCTGTATACTCCTTTCACTACTAATTTACAAATTTCCTATTAGATAAAAAAATCCGCAGCCTGAAAAAGATTTTCCTCAAACTGCGGACCACTAAAAGTTTAAGTATGGCAAAAAGTTGCTAACACACTTCCAAACATACTCACACTATCCTTTTACAGCTCCTCCTGTAATGCCTTCTACATAGAATTTCTGCATTATCATAAATAATATAGAAATCGGAATAGAAACCAAAATACCACCTGCACAGAACTGTGTAAAGTAATCATTAATTAACATCTTATCCAACATCTTGTACAATCCAATTGCAACTGTATATTTTGAAGATATACCTGCATTTAAAATCATCTTGGCATATACAAAGTCCATCCATGGTACAAGGAAGCTGCTGATAACCGTATAAACTACTATTGGACGGCTCATAGGAATTACCATCTGAAAGAAAATACGTGCCTCACTACAGCCGTCAATACGTGCCGCTTCACAAAGTGCCCGCGGTACTGTATCAAAGAATCCCTTTGCAATTAGATATCCTAAACCTGAAGATGCTGAATATACCATAATCAGACCTGCATAACTGTTTGTTAAATTAAATGTTTTTAATACAAAATATACTGCAATCATGGCAAGCATACCTGGAAACAGATTTAAAATTACTGCCATATTCATCAATGGCTTACGCATAGGAAAGCGCATGATGGATGTTGCATATGCCACCATCAATACAAACATGGTTGAAATAATACATGTTGCACACGCAACAACAAAAGTATTGATAAACCATTGCGGAAACTGAGAAACAGTATCTGGCTGAAACAGCTTTATATAATATTTTATGCTCCATTCTTTTGGAAAAAATGTGCTTGTATTCATTTCTGAATTTGCACTAAAAGAAGTAAACAGCAGCCAGATAATTGGAATAAGCCATATAAATGCAAGTATTCCAAGTCCCACATTATGCAATATAATTCTTGATAACCTATTATCCTTCATTTTTCTTGTCTTCATTATTGATACGTCCCCTCCTTATCACCTTGAATCATAAAGTTAAATGCAACTAGGGTAAATACCGCACATATGATAAAGACAACAATGCCAATTACAGATGCCATCTTGTAGTTATAGTAATCCTGTGTCAGTCTAAACAGCCATGTAACAAGCAAATCTACCTCTTTTGCCTGCGAATTTGCCAGCGCCTGATTCGTCGTGACATAGACATCCTGTGTTAGAAGATAAATAACATTGAAATTATTTATATTCTTTACAAAATCTGTAACTAAAGCCGGGCCTGTAATAAACAGCATATACGGCATGGTAATCTTTACAAAAATCTGGAATGGTTTCGCACCATCCACCTTTGCACTCTCAAGCTGATCTGATGGAATATTCATCAATACACCAGTCGCAATCAGCATCTGGTATGGAACACCAATCCATATATTAATAATAATAATCATGACATGTGCCCAGCCTGGCGCAGATAAAAATGGAATATATGCTGTGGAAACCAGCCCTACATCCCTTAAAAATCCTGTTAATCCAATATTTGCACAAATTGTATTAACAATACCATTGTCTGCAAAGAAATTCCTGACCAGAAGCAGTGAAACAAACTGTGGTACAGCAATTGTCACTACAAATAAAGTACGCCAAAATTTCGGTGCCCTTGTCTTTGCACTATTCAGCATTAAAGACAGAAGAATACCTCCAATATAAGTAGTAAATGTAGCGAAAAGCGCCCATACTAAAGTCCATGCCAGAACACGTACAAATGAATAGCCAAACGTCGATGTAAGACCGCCGCCACCAAACAATGTAATAAAGTTTTTAAATCCTACCCATGTAAAAAG
Organism: uncultured Lachnoclostridium sp.; assembly: GCA_947178155.1. GTDB lineage: Bacteria > Bacillota > Clostridia > Lachnospirales > Lachnospiraceae > Butyribacter. The sequence goes on along the minus strand of CAMWXG010000026.1, from coordinate 20,769 downwards.
CTCTGTAGGTGGTGTATGCTGCTGATCATAATTTGTAAATGCAACAAATATAAGCAGAAGTATTGGTATAAGAGTAAATACAACAACACCCAGCACAGGAAGTGTTAAAAGTGTAATGTGGAATTTTTCTCCAACATACATCCTTATGTCTTCCTTAAAAGTATTGATATGCTCACCTTTTTCTTCCATTAACTGAAGCTTATATACATTTGCCGTATTTTTTATCCAAACAATAACAGCAACAAACCATACAACAAAACTAAATAATGAAAACAATAAAATCATAAAAGAATGATCATAGTCATTGAATTCACTCTTCATTGTCTGAGGATTAAAAATCTTCTCTGCCTTTACAGTACCTAAAGTTCCAAACTTTGGTACATATTTCATTGCAAAAAATATAGTAAAAAGAACTACTGCTGCTTCTAAAACAGTCATGATAATTGCTTTAACATACTGTTTACGACGGACATAACCGGCTCCCCACCACAGCAAAGATAGTTTTACAAAAATATCCCCCTTGGCAACTGCCGTTCCAAACTCGGAGAAAAATCTGCCAATAGCCTTAAAGAAGCCGCTTACTGCAGCCGCAGCAGTGCTTTTTTTCTGATTCTCCATAAAAAACCCCCATTCTCACTCTGTCCTAAAAAAGGACATAACCACAAATTTGCCTGGGAAAAATTACTTTTTCCCAGTACTTTCTCCGTCAGAATACCAATCTGTATCCTGTAATCCAAACAATAAAACGAACCTGCTCACATTTTTAATAATGGCGGCTTATTCTCACACTTATTCAATCGCTGCCGTAACACCCGCTACAAGCTCATCCAGTGCCTTCTGAATACCTTGATCATCATCAACTTTTAACTTGCCTTTTGCAACAATCTCCCCAAATGTAGCAGCAGGATCCCAGTATTTGCCTCCTACCAACTGAATAACACCAAACTCTGCTTCTGAATTTACTGCTGTAACTGCAACATTTTCTGCAAGTGATTCATCTGCAAGTGCGTTTTTATTAGTAGGAATCTGTACAGCTTGCTTAAAATGCTCAAGTTGTGTTTCTTCATTGCTGATAAACTCTGCAAGAAGTACAGCCCAGCCTGAATTCTTAGAGTATGCATTAACTCCTTCAAACTTATATCCATATGCTGGTCTCATCTGAATCTGGTCACCACTGCCAACAGTATATGTTGGAAGTTTAATTGCAGCATATCCATCTCCCCAGACTTTCTCTGCATTTTCTGCATCCCATGTACCTGAAACTACAGCACAAAGATCGCCTGATGCTATTGAATCAGAGAGTTTATTATCAGCAATTGCCCTGAATGCAGAATTTGATGTTATATCAAGCATAGCCTTTGTCACTTCAACACCTGTATAACCGTCTGGACTGGTGCCGTTCCAATCCATTGTCGTTGTTCCATCGTCATTTAATCCTGTTGTAAAGCCTGCTCCATAGAAAAATGATGCAAGATACCATCCTGAACTAAGTGTCATGCCAACTTTCTTTTTTGTTTTTGACGCTGCTTCAAGCAAAGTATCCCAGTTTGCAGCATCTTCTTCTGATATTACAGAGGAATCATAGAACAGGAAATAACTGTTTCCACCTACAGTAGGAAATGCATACAAATTGCCGTTTACACTGGCAGCTTCAACAGAAGCTTCAACATTGGCACTCTTTACATCATCTAATGTCTTGTCTGCCATAGTAAGTGCCTCGCCATACTCATCAAGATTTAACAGTGCTCCTGCTTTTACCAAATCATTCAGCTGATCACTTGCAAAAGAAAATACATCTGCTGCAGCTTCGATATCTTTAAGAATTGTATCTTTAGCTGTAGATTCTGATTCAACACCAATCTGGATATCAAACTTCTGGTCTGGATGAGCTGCCTCAAATTTAGCTACAACATCCTTTAAGAAATCCTGGTCACCCTCTGCTCCCCAGAGTGTAAGCTCAACTGTTTCATCAGATGCACCGCCGCCAGATACATTTTCAGAAGAACCATTTTTATCTGATCCTGCACTGCCATCATCAGGATTTGAACCACATCCTGCCATTGTTAATGCCATTGTTGCACAAAGCAACATACTAAGAAGTTTCTTTCTCATAACTGTCTTCCTCCTTTAAATAAAATTAATAATTTGAAAACCTTTGCCGGTTTGTCATTTTATACAGTTTACGTGTTATTTCTCTCACTTATATAGCTTTTACATTATAATTATATATTACTCATATATTATTCATAACATGGAAGTTTCCAAAAAACAACGCGCAACCGATTGCTCATATTTAATATACAAAATTTTTTGTTAATTGTCAATATAAATTGTATTATTTTTGCCAATTTTTTCATTACTTTGTTACTACTCACAACTTTACTGTTTACATTAACGAAGCAATTTAAAGTGCCAGAAATCTTACTTTTTTGTGCAAGTTACAATATAATATATTTCTGTTCACCTAAAATTGATGACACCCCTTATAATATTTTATATTAGCGCAATCGGTTGTTCTAGTATGAATAGTTATACAAGTGACTTCATCGTTTTTAATATCATCATTTTTAATATTTTATAAATTCTTTTAGACACACCACGTCATATCATAAAATTTCATCGTTTCACGATTTCGAAATTCATGCTTTTCATAATATCCTATAAGCTTACCTTCCTCACGCAAAGCTGACATATATACATCTTTATTTTCTGTCTCATTATAAAATGTATACACCAAATTATTCTCTGATGATGCTGCAAACCAATCAACCACCTGCTTAACCTTTTCTTTTGATTCTTCATTATGACAATCAAGCAAATTTTGTCCAATCAGATTTTTGCCACCTCTTTTTTCGTATCTTTTAACTGCAGCCGGATTCATATAAATAATCTCATGCTGCAAATTACATATCACTATAGGACTTCTATCCTGCTCTATAATGCTTTTAAAATATGAAACATTTATATCTGACATTGCTTTTTCTCTCCTTTTCAAATCATATATTTATATAATATCATATGTTTACAAAATATCATTTAATTATCTATATTTCCAATACAATATCAGAGCATGTTTGAATATTCAAACACGCCCTAACGCTTCCTATGTTACATTAATCCCTGTCATTTCTGCCAAATATTAATACAAGTCTTAAAAGCTGTAAAAGTATTGCAACCATTGATGCAACATATGTCATTGCCGCTGCTGTAAGAACTTTTCTTGCACCCCTAAGCTCTGGTTCCTGAAGCATTGACTGTTCTTTTAGTATAGATAAAGCACGACTTGATGCATTAAACTCTACTGGAAGTGTAATAAGCTGGAATAATACAGCAAAACCAAAAAGTATAATTCCAACATTTACAAGTATTCCATTATTAATAACAGCACCCAGTACAAGCACTGGCCATGCTGCATTTGAGCCAAAATTTACTACAGGCACAATAGCATTGCGTATATTTATAGGAACATATCCAACATTATGTTGTATGGCATGACCACACTCATGCGCAGCAACACCTATTGCCGCGACAGAGCTTGAACCAAATACTGTATCGGACAACCTTAATACTTTTTCTCTTGGTGAATAATGGTCTGTCAAATCTCCTGATATCCTTTCAATACGTACATCATGTATTCCTGCGTTCTGAAGAATGCGCGCTGCTGCTTCTTCTGCCCTTATTCCTCTTGAATTATATACTTGTTTGTATCTGTTATAAGTTCCTTTTACATTTGCAGATGCCAGCATACAAAGAACTGCACCTATTATCACAAGTATATATGTGTAATTATAATAAAAATATGGCATGTTTAACCTCCAATCATTATAATATATATTTTTTATATAGTTTACTTTTAAATAAATTATGCTATTACTGCTGTTTCGTATCGACCAAGTTCTAATTTACCTTCTATCCTTTGACCAGTCAACATATTAACTCCACTTACATCCTCTATTACCCTTCTCTGTTCAGAAATATTTAGGTAAAATTCATATTGTTCACCGTCAGCACTTCTCTTATGGTATTCAATCCCTTCTGGCAGCTCCTTTATCTTGATACCTGCTTTTTCAAGCATCTGTTTAAATATTTCACTCATTTTCATCATATCCAGTCTTGCACCAACATAATATGCTGTTCCTTTGCCAGTATTTTTCGAGGTAACAGCAGGCATATCTTTATAATAGTCATCTTTATATGTGCCAAGTATATCTACCCCCTCTACACGTAAAACTTCTGCATAATCTCTGACAACACCTTCGCTTCCATCTGTGAACAAAACTCCATTCACATCTGTTGGGTAAAGTGTATCTATTTCTTCACTTATGACTCCAAAAAGTTCCTTTAAACCATCCCCTGGAAATCCACCAAGATAACAAAGCTGATCTTCATCAACATAACCTGTAAGGTATGTTGCAAGTAGCTGCCCTCCCTTTTCCACAAATGCTCTCATCTGCTCTGATACTCCCTGCCTCAACATATACAACATAGGTGCAATTACCACATCATATTCCATAAAATCATCATCAGATGCAATAACATCCATTTCTACTCCCAGCTTTAAAAATTCTTTATATATGTCACAGCAGACTTTTTCATATTTTTTTGACTCTCCTCCAAGCGCCTTCACATTGTCTATTGACCATCTATTATCCCAATCAAATAAAAGTGCAGTCTTTGCTTTTATAATTGTTCCTGCCACCTTTGATATTTTCTTAAGAGATGCCCCAAGCTCTGCCACCTCTTTAAATATCCTTGTATCATCAGTTCCAAGGTGGTCAACCACTGCTCCGTGGTACTGCTCAAAAGATCCTCTGCCCTTTCTCCACTGAAAATACTGAACTGTATCTGAACCACACGCAACAGCCTGCATTGAAAAAAGACTGTGTATCCCCGGGCGCTTTAGCTTGTTAAATTGGTGCCAATTAACGGTCCCCGGAGCGCTTTCCATAAGCATAAAGGGCTTATCTTTCTTCATTGAACGCATAACTGCATGGTCAAATGAATTGTTCTGCATAGTTTCTGTAAATGTTTCATAATCATTATGAAGCATAGGATAACTGTCCCATGATATTACATCAAGTTCTTTTGCCATTACACGATAATCAAGCCCACCAAAAAGCTGCATAAAATTCGTTGTAACAGGAATAGAAGGTGTAAGTTTTTTTACAATATTTATCTCGTGCTTCATATAATCATTCATATTCCATGTTGTAAAACGCTTCCACTCTAAATCAAGCCCCATACTGCTTTTTTCACCATTTACATATGGAGGCTCAATTTGTTCAAAATTGTTATAATTATGACTCCAGAATATATTCCACCATGCATGATTAAGCTTATTTATATCATTATCAAATTTATTTGCAAGGTATTTTTGAAAACGTTTTACGCACAGCGGACAATAACATTCACCACTAAGCTCATTGGAAATATGCCACATAACAAGACCTTTGTGGTCGCCTACATTTTTTGCAAGTTCATGTATTATATTTGAAACCTTATCACGGTATATAGGTGAACTCATACAGTGATTATGCCTTATTCCATGATGATTTTTTATGCCATACCAGTCAACTCTCATAGCCTCCGGATATTTTTCATCAAGCCACGCAGGGCGTGCACCAGAAGGTGTTGCAAGTACAGTGTATATGCCATTTGCATATAAGTTATCCATAATATTTTTAAGCCAATCAAAATGATATTCACCTTCTACAGGCTCATACATCGACCATGAAAATACTCCAAGCGTAGCAGAATTTACACCTGCCTTTTTCATCATCTCTATATCTTTTTCCAAAATATCTGGTCGGTCAAGCCACTGCTCAGGGTTATAATCACCACCATGCAAAAAACCTCCCAACATAGGAAATAAACATTTTTTCTCCATTATATATACCTCCATAGTTTATTTCTTAATATGTGTCTTTTTATTCATAGTTCGCACCTGCAAACCTTTCGATAAAGACAGTCACAGACTTAAGCTATTAACTTCATTTTCCTAGAGCGTGTTTGAAAATGAAGTTTCAAACACGCTCTAAACTACTTTACACTATAACACAAACTATGGGACAAAAACAAGCAAAACTGCTCTATAACTTAAAAAACGGACTCCATTTTACGGCATTTTAACAGGAGTCCTGACAATTTTTTATGCTATATTAGAAACTTTAATACTTTCTTTCACAAGCTCATCCATAAGCTCATGCACACTTACAATTTTATTAATCCTTCCTACATTAGATCCTGCAAATATAAGTCCCTCGTCAAGATTTCCCTCAACTGCATTTATAAGGGCTTTCGTAATACAATATGGTACTTTTGCAGGATTACACTTTTCAAGACAATTAAAGCACCTTGACACAGATATAGGATTTTCCTTAATACGTCTGACAAATTCATTTTCAATAGCTCTTCCCGGCATACCTACCGGACTCATAACAATTACTATATCATCTTCTTTTGCATCTATATATGTCTGCTTATATTCATCACAAGCATCACATTCATAAGTTGCAACAAAACGTGAAGCAATCTGCACTCCAGAAGCTCCAAGTGATATAGCATGACATATATCATTATAATCAAATATCCCGCCTGCAACAACCACTGGTATTTCCTTATTAAATTTACTACTATACAATTTTACAGTTTTAATTATACTTTTTATTTCACTATCATATTCATCATCAGAAATCAGCGTTACCTGTTCCTTTTTAAAGCCGAGGTGTCCTCCAGCCTTTGGTCCTTCTATTACAACAAAATCAGCTGTACAGTTATACTTTTTTTCCCAGTTGCGAAGAATTAACTCCGCAGCTTTTACCGATGATACAATAGGTGCGATTTTACATCCTGTTCCTTTTGTATACTTCGGCAGATGAACAGGCAGTCCTGCACCAGAGATAATAACATCTGCACCGGCTTCTATTGCTGTCCTTACATGCGCCTCATAATTTTTCAGAGCAACCATTACATTTACACCAACAGGCCTTCCATGTGAAATTTCTTTTGCCCTTTTAACATGCTTACGAATTGCTTCAAGATTAGCCTTATTCTGGTCTGTATCAAAACCCGGCTCATCATATCCTATCTGTGCTGTAGATATAATTCCAAGTCCTCCCTCATAAGACACAGCCCCTGCCAAGCTGCTTCTACTTATTCCTACGCCCATACCTCCCTGAATAATGGGCCTTTGTATTGTCAAATCTCCAATTTTAAGTGGTTGTAATATCATAAAAATCCTCCATTCCTGCTCATCCCTCAAGTTTGGACACAAGCACAATATTTACAATACATAATGTACTACTATACATTATCCTGCATTTCCACAAATATATACAGTCTTTATTGTTTTTATATGTAGTTTTCTATACTAGATTATATTATTATTCAATCCGTGTCAAGCCTTTTTTAATAATTTAAAAGGTGTGTATTTTAGAGTTTCTTACACACTTACTATTGCATTTTATCTGAATATGGATTAATATTAACAAGGTTTGAATTTTACATTACGCGCAAAAAATGCGCAGATAGGAGAATTTATGAAAGATAATACAACAGAAATCTTTAAAAATGCACCTGTCCCAAAAGCAGTTCTAAGCAATGTAATTCCTTCTATAATAAGTATGATAATGGTTCTTGTCTACAATCTTGCTGACACATTTTTTATTGGACAAACCAAAAATGCATATATGGTAGCTGCTGTATCAATAGCTACCCCTGCTTTTTTAATTTTTATGGCAATAGGAATGCTATTTGGTATAGGTGGAACTTCCCTTATATCCAGAATGCTTGGTGAGGGCAAAAGTGATAAAGCTAAAAACACTTCTTCTTTCTGCTTTTGGACAGGACTCGTAATCGGTATTATATCTATGATAATTGTATGGATGCTGGCAACTCCAATAAGCCGCTTTATAGGTGCAAGTGACGATACTCTTGATTATACAGTACAGTATCTTCGCATTGTTTCTATATCAATACCATTTCTCATAGTGGCAAATATGTTCAGCAATATTATACGCGCTGAAGGAAATGCCCAAAAAGCAATGATGGGAATGATTATAGGAAACTTAATAAATATAGTACTTGATCCAATTATGATACTTGCACTTAGTTGGAATGTAGCAGGTGCTGCTGCCGCAACTACACTTGGAAATGTATTTGCAAGCGGCTTTTACTTAATGCACCTTATTTCCAAAAAATCAATACTTTCAATAAATATAAAAGACTATAAAGCATCATGTGGAATTGCATCTGGTGTACTTGCAATAGGAATACCTGCTTCTTTAAACAGTATACTTATGAGTACATCAAATATTATAATTAATAATCTTATGAAAGTTCATGGAGACATGGCAGTAGCAGGACTTGGAGTTGCAATGAAAGTTAATATGATTGTTGTAATGCTCCTTATCGGACTAGGAACAGGAATACAGCCGCTGCTTGGCTATTGTTTTGGTGCAAGAAATAAGAAAAGATATGTTGACATATTAAAATTCTCACTATGTCTTGCATTTTGTATAAGCATAGTTATGACTATTATTTGTTACTTTGGCGCAGCACCTCTTGTAACAGCATTTCTTGACAATGCAGACGCCTTTGACTATGGATTTAGCTTTTCAAGAATATATATAATCTCAGGTCCGATACTTGGAATACTTTTTGTTATGATAAACGCAATACAATCTACAGGAGCCGCATTGCCATCATTAATACTGTCTATAAGCAGGCAGGGATTATTATATCTGCCTATACTTATGACACTTAACCATATATCACATACTGCAAATATGCTTGTATATGCTCAGCCTATTACAGATTATCTTGCAACAGCATTTTCTATATTGCTGTTTATAATTACATACAAAAAATATTTTAAAAAATTTTCAAACACGTTCTAAAATTTAAGAAGGAATTTCGTATTAAATACAAAAGACAAAGAGTTTCGTATATGAAACTCTTTGTCTTTTAAGTTCATTATTTAATTTCACTCTGCCTTCATTCTCTCTATGCTCTCATTTGCTTTTGCATATATCTCTTCCGGCTCTGCTCCTATATTAAACTTCCCATCTTCATATAGTATATTTCCTGCAACCATTGTCATTTTTACATTCTGTTTGCTGCCACTATATACGATATTTTTTGTTATATTGTTTAATGGCTGCATGTTAGGCTGCTTTAGATCTATCATAATAATATCTGCATATTTACCTGCTTCAATAGTATCACAATCTGTAAGTCCCATAGACAGGGCACCTCCGACTGTTGCCATATGAAGGACATCATTTGCATCAACTGCTGATGCATCAGGTATAGAAACCTTCTGAAGAGCTGTTGTCAAAAACATCTCTCTAAACATATCAAGGCAATTATTACTTGCAGGTCCATCAGTACCAATTGCAAGTCCTATTCCCATATCAAGCATTTTCTTTATAGGCGCAATGCCACTCGCAAGCTTTACATTTGAAGCAGGATTGGTTACAACCCATAATTTTTTACTTTTACATATATCAAGATCTTCATCTGTCATATATACACAATGAAAACCACCGCCGCCATAATTAAACATACCTATACTGTCAAGAAATGCTGTAGGAGTTTTCCCATATCTTTCTATACACCCCTCAACTTCAAGCTTAGTTTCTGAATTATGAGTATAAACAGGTGCCTTGTATTTCTCTGCAAGAGCTGCCATTTCCTCAAGTATATCACGATTTGTAGTATATTCTGCATGAAAGCCAAGCTGATATGACAAAAGCTTATCATAATTGTTAAACCGATTATATTCGTCTTCTATTTCCTTAACAGTTCCGCCAAAATCATTTATGCTTCCACATAAAACAGTACGAAAACCAGACTCAACCGATGCTTTTGCATTTGCCTCATTTTTCATATACATATCAAAATTGGCTGTTATGCCACTTGTAAGATATTCCATAATAGCAAGCCTTGAACACCAGTATACATCATCTTGTGTAAGTTTTGCCTCCATAGGAAATACCCTGTTATTAAGCCATTCCTGAAGTGGTAAATCATCTGCATATGAACGAAGAAAAGTCATTGCTGAATGTGTATGTGCATCTTTAAAGCCAGGCATGATAACGTTTCCACATGCATCAATTTCTCTATCCCATATGGTTCCTTCACAGACCTTTTTTGCATCACTGCTGCTTCCTGCAAATGATATTTTATCGCCATCTGTATGAAGCTCTCCTTCTATTATATCAACACCACCTGCCATAGTAATAATTCTGGCATTATATATTCTTATCTTCATATTTTCCTCATTTCTGATATAAAAAATAACTAAATATCTTTGGCAATATTTATAATGCACTCTGTTATAAGCTTCTTAAACAATGGTGCAACTCTGTCTGCTGTTTCCTGAACTTCTTTATGAGTTAGCGGATTAGCAGTTATACCACAAGCCATATTGGAAATACATGATATACCACATATTTTCATTCCCATATGATTAGCTGCAACAGCTTCACATGCTGTACTCATTCCAACTGCATCAGCACCAAGTGTCCTGCACATACGAATTTCCACAGGAGTTTCATAATTTGGTCCTGTAAGCTGTATATATACACCCTCCTGAATAGGGATGTCTAAAAGTGCGGCTGTACGCTTAATAATTCTCTGCAGCTCTTTATCATATATACTACTCATATCAGGAAATCGTGTACCAAGCTCGTCAATATTTGCTCCTATTAAAGGGGAAGGTACAAAATTAGCAATCTGGTCTTTAATAAGCATAAAGTCTCCAGCCTGAAAACAAGTATTAATTCCACCTGATGCATTTGTAAGGAATAAAACTTCCGCTCCCATAAGCTTCATGAGTCTAATTGGAAGTACAACATCACTTATGTCATATCCTTCATAATAATGTACTCTTCCTTTCATGCATACTACAGGCACTTCACCTACATATCCGAATATATATTTCCCCTGATGACCAAGCACTGTAGATATAGGGAAACCCTCTATATCATGATAATCAAGCTCTGTTTCAACTTTTATGCTGTCTGCATAGTCTCCAAGTCCTGAACCAAGTACAAGTGCTACTTTAGGCGAAAAATTAACTTTTGTCTTAAAACATTCATAACATTTCAACAATTTATCATATACTGCGCTCATAAATACCTCTCTTCCATGTAAAAACTATTATTCCTCAATTTGTTTCAGCTTAATACGGACAATCTTTCCTACACGCATAGCATCTGCATAAGCGAGCAGCCTGTCCATCTGATTGCTGCGTCTTGCAAGAAAATTGTCAATAATAAGCTGCAGCATCTCATCTCCGATATCATCACGAAAACGTATACAGTCACACACACTTCTCTCAACATCATACACCCTTATCTGTCCATATGGCGTATCTATAGTCTGCATATCCTGCTCAAATGCAAGGTTGGAATAATAATGTCTACTAACAGGAAAATTAAGCTGCATGCGCGAACGGTCTGTCTTCAGTGTTGCAACAGATAACTTCTCCGGCTCTTTATCAATAAGACCATGATAATAACATGCACTGTCCGCACATATAACAGCTCTTGGATTAACCATACATGCCTCTATAAGCTGATAATTCTCAGGTTTACCGTTTTCTTCATCAATAAGCCAGTAAAAGCCATGTGAAACATGTTCTACAATCCCCTTATTTACAAGCTCCTTAATCTGCACAGTTGTAATCCTTGCATCTTTAAGCTCAGCTGCAGATTTATAACCATTCCCCTGCTCAAATAATGAAATAACCTTCTGATAGGTGTTTAGCAGCATAACAACTCCTCCTTTTTCCCCACACATAATTTACTTCAAATCTCTATTGGATTTATTATATCACATGTATTGGAAATTGCAAGAGTTTTATTATTTTACTTTCTTTACTGCTGAAAATTTTCCATTGACCTTTTTGCCCTCTACTGTCTTATAGGCTCTTACTTTATAACTGCCCTTCTTTGCATTTTTAACAGTATAAGCTGCCTTTTTTGCACCCTTTACAGTTGCAATCTTTTTGTATTTATTAGTGTTATTTTTTGCAAAGTAAATCTCATAACCGGAAGCACCTTTTACTTTTTTCCATGAAATTTTTGCTTTATTTCCTGCTTTCTTTACCTTTACTCCTTTAACTTTTGCTGGTGCTAAATTTTTAGCTTCCTCATTATCTTTTTCTGAATCCTTATTATCTGAAGAATTATCCAAAGAGCTGTCATAAGGCTTATCTGTTAATACATATCCATCTGCACCGACTGTTAATGAAGTCTCATTTATATTTACAAACTTAATATCATCAAAAACAATTTTTGAATCAATATCTACTGCACCAATACTATTACAATATACAGAAAATTTTGTAATATTTGATGCATCAAATGTACCATTTGATTTACCTTTCATTTTGCTAAATGGAATTGTTACATATTTTGCTTCTTTTGTCTTTACAAAATCTGTCAGGTAAACTTCAAAATCCTCTCCATTTGATGTAAGCTGAATAACAAGTTTTTGTCCATTTCCATCTGGCTTTACCCACATTGAAAGTGCATTGTATTCACTGTAGTCTGACTCCATAAGACCTTTCATGCGTCCTGTATAAACTTCTGCCCCAGCTGTCTTAAGCTTATAGCTAAAAGCTCCGCCATATGAACCGCTTGCCTTGTCTACTGCATCAAGTACAAATGAAGATGAAGCATCAGCACCTGAATTTTCAGTAAAATTACCATTCAAGTAATCATTATCACCATAGTAAAGCTCAAAATTCTCTATTTCATCTTTTGCAAGTACATCCTTTTCTTTGCCAAAACTTATATTTGTTAAGGTTACTAAATTTTCGCCATCAGCTTTAATACTTACAATTCCTATATCTGTCTTTCCGAGTGCATCAAGAATTTCCTTTGTTACTTCAGCCTCATAATAGCCAGATTCTTTCTTTTGAGCAGTAATTTCTCTTTCAATTTCTCCTGCTTTCAAGACAAATTTTACATCAGAAGCATTATTTACATTTGCTTTTAATGTATAAACATCTTTAATTACAGACATTGGGAACAAGTTTGCAAAATATCCACTCTTTGTCTGTTGTATTTTATTTTCTACCTGTTTCTTTACTGCATTGTCATAGAAATTTGTTCCATTTGCAAATACAGATGATTTTTCATTATAAAAATCAATAAATTCATTTACAAGCTCATGTCCTTTTTTATCATCATATTTATATGGAAGGTAAAAATTCGTGTCTGAGAAATTTGCCCAGATTAAGAAATATGGCATACCTGTTTCCCTTGCTACTTCATTTACCTTGCTGTACCAGTTGACGCCCTTAATAGGATTATTTTTTACCATAAGACCGCCATTTGCTGTACCATCTTCTCTCGTAATACGCACGCCTGCTTCTGAAATAGCAGCAATCTTACCCTTATCATCTGCAAGCTTCTTAATTATTTCACATGATGTTCTCAAATTCTTTAAAAATGTACCATCGTATTTATCTGCATATGTCATATCATCATAATAGTCAAATGCAAGAATATCCACATAATCATCACCCGGATATCTTTCCTGATACTTCTCTGCTGATATAACTGGTCCATTTGGAGAATATACATATATAAAATTATGTACACCTGCTGCCTTTAAATAATCCTCCATATAACGATACATTGCTATATAAGTTTCTACGCTTGTTGTAGCAGAACCCCACCAGAACCAGCCACCATCATTTTCATGGAATGGGCGGAAAAGTACAGGTATATCACCAAGTCCTTTTGCATAGTCTGCAATAATATCAAGATATGTAGTAAATTGCGCATTATACTTGCCGCCTGGCATAACTTCCTGTGCACAGTTATTTGACAAATCCTGCGATTCTGTAAAATCGCATTTAGAAAAATCATACTTTCTCTTTGCATTTGGTGTTGCAGTTATCTTTTCATTACTCATATTTGGCATATGCACAGATAAAGTAAGAATTGCACCTTCTGCTGCTGCGTCTTTTCCAAGCTTTACACAATAATCTATTGCGCTGTCAACATCTGCCATACCTGATTCCACACCTGAAAGAGCCAGACTGTCAATTCCAACAATTCCGCTTATACTTCCAGTTACATCTTTTGTGTCAGAATAAACACCTTCTCTTGATGTTACATGCTTATGTGTGTCATTCTGATGTCCAAATAAAACCTGATCTGCTGCATCAAGTGCCTTTAGATATGAATATAATGCCTTTACGGAATCTGATGCATCTTTATCTACAAGACTAATCTTATCAGGCATTGCACTAATATCTGCTTTTGTTCCTTCTCCTGCTTTTGATGTAATATCAATAAAATCTGATGCTTCATTATATTGTGACAACATTATATTATCAAGATAGACATTTCCTTTAAATGATGTGCTTACACCAACAATACCAATAGTTAATTCTGTAATCTTTGCTGCATTAGGTGAAAATGAAACTGTTACAGCTGCTTTTTTCATTCCATTTCCCAAATCAGAAATTTCTGATGTTCCTTCTTTGTTTATGATTTCTGTTCCCGAAGTCCCTTCCTGTGCAAATACTTTTGTCTTAAAACCTTCAAATGCTTCAGGATACACTATATCAAATGTAAGAAGGTTATATGCAGAAACATCAAGTCCGTCTGCAAAACTTTTCTTAATCTTTGCCTCGCTCCATGTATAGCTTTCACATCCTGTATAATCCAAATCAAGTTTAAGCATATTGCTGTCATATGCTTTTTCAACTGCTGCTGTCACATCTTTTTCATACTGCCAGCCAGCTTCTTTTTCCCAGCCTGCATTTGTACCTGCTGTATCATTTTCATAATCATTAATTATTATTGGCTCTTTTGCCTCCGTAATCTGTTGTGCCTGCTTAGAAACCAAAGTCACATTTGCAAATGTAACCTTACCCTGAAATCCTTTTGCTACAACTACAAAATAAACTCCTTTAAGAGTATCTGCTTTCTTGTCATTAAACTGAATTGTAATAGCTGTCTTGTATCCATCCTCTGTCTTTTCAAAATTCTTCTGTTCAAGATAAGGAATATCCTGGCTGTCATTCCAGTCCCATGCATCTCCAAGCTTTACTACACCCTGAAGTTTAAGATAATCTCCTGCTTCTGCAAGGGACGTATATCCTGCTTCATCAAGAAAAACATCTGCTGTCATTGTAAAATTTTCTGAAGTCTTAATGCCAGAAATACTTTCGTCATATGCGATAATAGGCTTATTATCTCCCCAGTCTTCTTCAGGAAGTTTTAATTCATCCGTCTGTACCTTTGTTTCATTAAAGTAAAGTGATGTTTTGTTCTCTGCTGCCTGTACAACATACCAGCCTGACACTGCATCAGTCTGCGAAACAACCATTGCAGAAGCCAGCGTTACGGCAACAAACTTCTTTTTCCAAAAATTTCTCTCCATAAAAAATCCTCCAATACTATTTTTATTTAATAGTAAAACAAGATTAAATTAAAGTCAATATTTAATCAAATTGCGCGCATATTTTTGTTAAAATTAACTTAAAAAATAGATTACTTTTTAGTCAATTTTAAGTTTCGTATCTCTATGTAAAAATAAAGAAGGAAGTTGAAATATGTGAAAAGAAAAAGTCCCATACAGTGTCGCACCACTGCATGGGACTTCTTCCTTTGTCCTAATGGACTTATCTAAAATACAATATTCTTTGAAAATATTTGTTGAAACTCTACCCCGCTATTCCTTTTCCAAGCTTTCCTGTATAGAGCTGGTAATATTTTCCCTCTTTTGCTATAAGCTCATCATGTGTTCCGCGCTCTATTATACGTCCTTGCTCAAGTACCATTATACAGTCACTATTGCGTACTGTAGAAAGCCTATGAGCTATTACAAAGGTAGTACGTCCTTTCATCAATCTATCCATACCCTGTTGTACAAGCTTTTCAGTTCTTGTATCTATTGAGCTTGTTGCCTCATCAAGTATTAATGCAGGCGGATCTGCTACTGCTGCCCTCGCAATGGCAAGAAGCTGTCTCTGCCCCTGACTTAAATTTGCACCATCACCTGTAAGCATTGTGTTATATCCGTCTGGAAGTCTTTTTATAAAACTGTGTGCATTAGCAAGTTTTGCTGCATTTACTACCTCTTCATCTGTCGCATCAAGCTTGCCATAACGTATATTTTCCATAACAGTTCCCGTAAACAAATGTGTATCCTGCAGTACTATTCCAAGTGAACGACGAAGGTCATTTTTCTTTATTTTATTGATGTTAATTCCATCATAACGGATCTTTCCATCCTGAATATCATAAAAACGATTAATCAAGTTGGTAATAGTTGTCTTTCCTGCACCTGTCGCACCAACAAATGCAATTTTTTGTCCAGGTTTTGCAAATATTTCTATATCATGCAAAATGATTTTTTCATCCGTGTACCCAAAATCTACATGGTCAAATACAACATCACCCTCCATCTTCTTATAAGTAGTTGTATCACTTTCCTTGTGGTAATGCTTCCATGCCCATAATCCAGTACGTTCCTTTGTTTCAGTAATAACTCCATCTTTATCTTCTTTTGCATTGACAAGTTCAACATACCCATCGTCAACTTCATGCTTCTGGTCTATTAATTTAAACACCCTGTCAGCACCTGCAAGCGCCATAACAACCGCATTAAGCTGTTGACTTATCTGATTTATAGGCATACTAAATGATTTATTAAATGATAGGAAACTTATAAGCGAGCCTACAGTAAAACCACCAATGCCGTTTATTGCAAGAAGTCCTCCTACAATAGCACATATTACATAACTTACATTGCCAAGCTGTGCATTAATAGGCATAAGTATATTTGCAACCTTATTTGCATTGTTTGCACTATCAAAAAGCTCATCATTAAGTTTATCAAAACCTTCTTTGCTTTCCTCTTCATGGCAAAATACCTTTACAACTTTCTGCCCTTCTATCATCTCTTCAATATATCCATTAAGCTTACCAATATCTTTCTGTTGTGCAAGGAAATACGAACCACTCATTCCTGCCAGCTTTTTTGTCACCAAAAGTGTAATACCTACCATCGCCAATGTAACAACAGTAAGTGGTATACTTAATCTTATCATACACACCAATACACTTATAATAATAGCTGCACATGAAATAGACTGTGGTATACTTTGGCTAATCATCTGCCTTAATGTATCTATATCATTTGTATACATAGACATAATATCACCATGAGAATTCGTATCAAAATACTTAATAGGAAGAGATTCCATATTTTCAAACATTTCCATACGAAGCCTTTTCAGTGTCCCCTGTGTCACATATACCATAAGCATATTAAATAAAAATGCTCCAAAAATACCAAAACCATATAAAGACGCCACCTGTAAAATCTTATGTGCAAGTCCTGTAAAATCAGGATTCTGTGCCTTAGTGAGGGGTATAATATATACATCAATAAGATCTTTGGTGAACATAGTTCCAGAAGCATTGGCAACAGCACTCATTATAATGCCAATGACAACCACAAAACAGTGAAATTTATAATATTTTAAAACATACTTAATAAGACGCATAAAAAGAGCCCCTGGATTGTCGATTTTTGGTCTTGGGCCTCTCATCCCCCTGCCACCAGGTCCCATACCTTGTTTTTCTGCCATATCTTTCACCTCATCTTTTATTTTATTTATTACTTCTAGTTATGGAGGCTGTGCCGCCACAAACAATACATAAAACTCTTAATTACTCATCAAAGTCGCCGCTTCCGCTCATCTGTGACTCATATACGTCACGGTAAATCTCATTGCCTGCCATAAGCTCATCATGTGTGCCAAATCCATCAACAGCACCGTCCTCCATTACTATTATCCTATCACAGCCCTGTATGCTTGATATACGCTGTGCTATGATAATCTTTGTAGTGTTTGGAATTTCCTCTGCAAACGCCTTTCTTATCTTACTATCTGTTGCAGTATCAACTGCACTTGTAGAATCATCAAGTATAAGTATCTTAGGTTTCTTAATCAAAGCCCTTGCTATACAGAGACGTTGCTTTTGTCCTCCTGATACATTGCTTCCGCCCTGCTCAATATATGTGTTATAACCCTCCGGCATCTTATCAATAAATTCATCAGCACATGCAAGCTTACATGCCCTTATGCATTCTTCATCAGTTGCATTTTTATCTCCCCACCTTAAGTTATCTAAGATAGTTCCGCTAAACAAAACATTCTTTTGAAGCACAACTGAAACTTCATTTCTTAGAATTTCTATATCATAATTTCTTACATCTATACCGCCAACAGACACACTTCCGGCTGAAACATCATACAGCCTGCTTATAAGATTTACAAGACTTGACTTTGCACTTCCTGTCCCGCCTATTATCCCTATTGTTTCACCAGATTTTATAGAAATATCAATTCCTTTAAGAACGGGTGTTTCGGCATTTTTATGATATGAAAAGTCAACTTTATCAAATTTAATGCTGCCATCTTTCACCTGCATAACAGGTTTATCAGGATTTACGATATCAGCATTTTCATTTAATACCTCTGCAATACGTTCAGCACTTGCCATACTCATGGTAATCATTACAAATATCATAGAAAGCATCATAAGGCTCATAAGTATATTCATACAATATGTTAAAAGCTGTGTAAGCTCACCTGTCTTCATAGTACCTGAAACAATCATTTTGGCTCCAAGCCAGCTTATTGCAAGTATACAGGTATATACAGTAAATTGCATAACAGGTGAGTTAAACGCTATAATCCTCTCCGCCTTTACAAACATATTATAAATATTTTCATTTGCCTTTAAAAATTTTCCTTTTTCAAATTCTTCTCTTGAATATGCCTTTACAACACGGATAGCAGATACATTCTCCTGAACGCTTTCATTTAATGCATCATATTTTTTAAATACCTGTTGAAAATATTTCATTGTAATCTTTATCATTATAAAAAGCACAATTCCTAATAAAACTACTGCAATAAGATATACACTTGCGATTTTAGCGTTAACATAAAATGACATACTCATTGCACATATAAGTGTTGCAGGTGCCCTCATACACATTCTAAGTATCATCTGATATGCATTTTGAATATTTGTTACATCTGTAGTAAGTCTTGTTACAAGCCCTGATGTACTAAACTTATCAATATTTGAAAAACTAAATGTCTGTATATTATCATACATTGCCTTTCTTAAGTTTCTTGCAAAACCTGTTGAAGCACTTGCACCATATTTTCCTCCCATAACACCTGCCCACAGGCTTAACAGCGCCGTAAGAACCATTAATGCACCCATAATGTATATGTGCTGCATATCACCGGCTTCTACACCATCATCAATAATGGAAGCCATCATCATAGGTATTACAGTTTCTAAGATAACTTCCAAAATCATAAATACTGGGGTAAGTATAGAATCTTTCTTAAATTCCTTAATATGCGCACCTAAAGTTTTAAGCATATTAATATTCCTCCTTTTATGTCATATTCTTTTTAATCCGTTGCATAAAACCTCTTAAAACTTCCTCCTCTTCTTTTGTAAAACCTTTCATCACCTTATCATAAACAATTTGAAAAATCTTCTCCATTTCATCACAAAATTCTACTGCCTTTGGCGTAAGTGAAAGTTTCTTAAGCCTTGCATCATATTCAACAGATGACTTTTCAATCAGCCCCTTCTGTTCCATAAGGTCTATTACCTTTGAAGCCGTTGAACGTGTAATTGACAATTCCTTTTCCAAATCCTTTTGGAATACATCAGAACCGCCTTTCTTGTAGATATATTCTATAATCCAGCCATTCATTCGTGTAATACGTTGTTCAGTTCCTCCAAGATTTCCAAAACTGTAGTTGTCTATTTCCCTTCGTATAAGGTTGGCTACACAGCATATCTCTTTGTCAACAGGTACATATTCCATATTCCACCTCACTTCCAATCATGTCGGCTGCTCTGCCACAAACACTTCATTCAAAGAATGCTATAACCTTTATGTTGCTTTTTAGCATTCTTCCAGTGTGGATAGGTTCGCTATGTGAACCATAAATGTTCTCACACTTTTGTTTGACCTCAAACAATTTTAACAGAAAAAAATTACCAAATCAATAACTTTATTCTTTTTTTAGTATTTTTAGAATTTTTTTGTTAACTTTCACACATTATTTTAGACTTCTTTAACCAATCCATAACAGCTTTATCCCATGCGCTTTCAAGTGACTTATCAAGTGTAAACTCTTTATTGTATATTCCTGACACAACACTTAATTCGTTATTTTCATAACGAAGCTGCATATGAAGCTCAGGCTTTATTTTAAGATACATATCATAATATCCGCTTTCTTTTAAAATCATATGTGACATTTCATCATCGGCTTTTAATGACACCTTAAATAAATCAGGAGTCTTTTTGCCTTTAATAAATTCAAAAAATATATTTTTTGCCTCTTTCCATCTTATCAATTCAGATATATTGTTAATATCTGTATTTCTTTCATTTGTTTTAGTTATATATGAAATATCTGTTTCACCTTTATACCAATTTATATTTCTCCTCCCATTTAATATAAGTTTTACATATGTAATAGCCTCTGCTTCGTCAAGAAAGAACTTATCAAACATCTCTCCTGCAAGTAATTGTCCCATTAAAATTTTTATATCATTTATTTTTATTAAATTCATAAAATCAACCTTTCTGTAAATACTAATATCACGACAAGCTGCCCTGTTACAATTAACAGTAACAGATACGGCGTTTGTCTTTAAATAAATATATTTGTTACTATTATAC
>CAMWXG010000025.1 GCA_947178155.1 uncultured Lachnoclostridium sp. | reverse complement strand
TATATTATCATAAAGCTAAATCCTTGTCAACAACTTTTTTACAATTTTTTCAAAAATTTTTTTGAAATATCAATATCGCTATATACTGTTAAAAAATCCAGCAATATCATGTATACCCAAAAGTACCCGCTCATCTTCAACTGCTGGTCTTTCATCTGTATTATGTGAAAATACAACTTTATGTATATTATGACAATTCATATGATGCAAAAGCGTACATGCTGTCCCATATGCTTTATCAACATTACCGTCACCACCACCAACTAATACTACTGCTCCCTTTTTTTCTTTTAAAATTGGTTCTTCTTTCCTGTAGTATCTGGCGCAAAAATATGTTTGAAGCCTGCTTGCAACATCTAAAAGCTTTCCTGTCAGCTCTGAAAAATATATTGGAGAAGCAATTAAAATATTATCACACTCCTGAATATAATCATATATTTCTTGCATCTCATCATTTATAGAACAACCACTGTTTTTTCTACAAAATCTGCAATCTATACATGGTGAAATATCACATCTATATGAATTTAAAACTTTATATTCATATAGATCTTTTTTAATTATATTTATCAGGCTTTCTGTATCACCATTAATTCTTGGAGAACCATTAATAATTAATGTTTTCATAAAATTATCCCTCTAATTTGAAATTAAGCTTTCAAGTATGCTCTAACAAACAAAAAACTTTTAAACTCTGATACTCAGAATTTAAAAGTTTTTTAAACGGAGAGGGTGGGATTCGAACCCACGCGCCCTTGCGGACAAACGGTTTTCAAGACCGCCTCGTTATGACCTCTTCGATACCTCTCCATAACTAACAGTAATATTAAATCTTTTACTTAAGCAATGCCCTCATCAACACTGCTTTGCCAGTATAACATTCTTTTTATTATCTGTCAACCCCTTTTTTAAATTTTTTTCTGTCCAATTTTAAGATTAGGAACTGCATTTAAATCAAGACCACTTCTGGTTCCTGATATATACTCATAATACCCCTGTGATGCAATCATAGCAGCATTATCAGTACAATATACAGGTGACGGATAAAATAGCTCTATCCCTTCATCACTACACCTATCCTGCATCGCCATGCGAAGTGCAGAATTAGCAGCAACTCCACCTGCAACTGCAATTCTTCTATCACCAAATTTTTTAGTAGCATTTACTGCTCTTTCAACAAGTACCTCTACAACTGCCTGCTGAAAAGAAGCTGCTACATCCGCTTTGTTTATCACAACATTTTTCATCTCACAACCATTCAGATAATTGAGAACTGCTGATTTTACTCCCGAAAAACTAAAATCATACTCATGTCCCTCTCCAGCTATTTTTGCCCGCGGAAATTCTATGGCATAAGGATTGCCCTCTTTAGCTATTTTATCCACCTTAGGTCCACCCGGATATCCAAGCCCAATAGCTCTTGCCACCTTGTCAAATGCTTCGCCAGCAGCGTCATCATGCGTACATCCTATTACTTCAAACCTATTGTATTCAATAACTTTTACAAGGTGTGTATGGCCTCCTGAAACTACCAGACATAAAAATGGCGGTTTCAACTCTTTATGTTCAATATAATTAGCTGCAATATGACCTTCTATATGATGAACTCCTACTAATGGCTTATGCACAGCATAGGCTATTGCCTTTGCCGCGCTTACACCAACGAGAAGAGCACCTACAAGTCCCGGTCCATATGTTACACTTATGGCATCTATCTCTTCTAATGTAACTTCTGCATTTAATAAAGCTTCTTCTATTACCTGATTAATTCTTTCAATATGCTTTCTTGATGCAATTTCAGGCACTACACCACCATAAAGAGTATGTATGTCTATTTGTGAAGATATTACATTTGACAAAACCTCTCTTCCATTTTTAACAACAGCAGCAGCCGTTTCATCACACGAACTTTCTATTCCAAGCACTAAGATATCCTCAGGCATATCAAAACCTCCATTAAAAAACTTTATATGACTTTCATCCTATAATATGTATATTTACTTTTCAGTATCTCCTTCAACATCATCACTGTCTACCTGTTCCCAGCCTAAAATCTTCCAATTCCCCTCAGAATCACGCCGACACATAAACCTCTCATACACTTTTGTTCTTTCAGACTTTTTCTTTAACATTGTATTTGTGATTACTGTAGCATGTTCTGCACCATCAATCTTATTATATACTGTTGAACTGTTTGGCTCTACTGTATATAATGAAATTTTTTGATTGTTTTTCTGATAATCAGAAGCATCATCCCTAAAACTTTTCAGCATATTATCCCATGAATTTTCTTCAGCCGCAAGAAACTCATCATCATAAAGTTTGCGAAGCTGTTTTAAAAGCTCCTCAAAATCCTCATCACTTACTCCTTCTTCATTATACATGCATTTGTTAAACCTCCAATAAAGTTTAACAACCTCACTAGGTGTTTCTGGATATTTTGTATCCAAATCCTTTTTAAGAAGTTTTCCCACCTCTGTAGTAGGTTCTGACGCAAGCTGTGAATTGCTTTCTGAATTTTTTGAAACAGCATAAAAAACACCTACTACTACTGCCGCCAGACACACCATCAGGACAAACGCTCCTGCAACTTTATTCTTTGTCTTATTCATACCGCACCTCCTATGCATTCATAATTGTATTATATGTTAGCAATAAATGCTTGCCAAACATATAAAGACTCTGGCAGATGCACACTTGCTGTAGCACAAACCACTCACAAAATATGTGTGACCATTCTCAATCCTCATCACAAAATTCCAGAGTTGTGCTTTTCATGTCTTTTCCTGCATGTGCATTTGGAAATATTTTTCTTACATCACTCATATACATCTCTGGTCTAATCAGAGATGGACTATAGTGTGTAAGCCACATCTCCTCCACCTGCGCTTTTGCCGCTGCCTGTGCTGCTTCATAAAACGTCATATGTTTATGCTCAACAGCTTTGTTCAGCTTATCCATTTCGCCATACATTCCTTCACATATTAATAAATCGGCATTTTTTGCATTTTCTATTAGGCTTTGTGTAGGTCTTGTATCGGTACAATATGTAAGTTTTATTCCCTTTCTTGGTGCCCCTATAACCATATCAGGTGTATACTTTATGCCCTCAAACTCTATGGTTTCACCCTTCTGAAGGTGACTCCAAAACTTTAAAGGCACATTATTTTCTTTAGCAAGTTCAGGATAAAATCTTCCACCTCTGGGTACATTTATTGTATATCCATAACATATAACATTATGATTCACTTTAAAAGCCCTGATATGATATCCATTCATCTCTATATCCTGCTCTGCTTCAGTAAGTTCTAAAAAATCAAGTTCAAATGGCAGCCCCGGTGCAATAATCCTTAAAGAATTAACTACTTTCTCAAGTCCCTTTGGTCCTATAAGAGTAACCGGCTTTGTCCGTTCAGAATTGCCCATTGAAAGCAAAAGTCCTGGCAGCCCGCTTATATGGTCTCCATGAAAATGAGTAAAACATATAGTGTCTATAGGATTAACGCTCCAGCCCTTTTCACGTATAGCAATCTGTGTTCCCTCCCCGCAGTCAATCAAAAGGCTGCTGCCCTTAAGCCTTGTCAAAAGGGCAGTAAGCCAACGTCCAGGCAAAGGCATCATACCACTTGTGCCTAGTAAACATACATCCAACATATCTCTTCCTCATTGCTGTTCATTCCACCTCTGTTGCAAAATACCTTTAAATTTATTAATACTAAAATGCATACATTTTGCATAAAATAAAGATGAACAGTAACCTTTCCTCTCTTCAAGATATATGAAAACATTTTTATTCATGGCTTTACCCTATTGCTCTCTATAAAATACTAATTCTATAATTCTGTAACTGTTGTAACTTCTGGAGGAATGGCAAATTTTTCAACCATATCATCATAGCAGTCTTCACATATTACAAATGAATGCAATGCAGCATCCTTTCTTGAAAAATACCCCCACTGTTTCTTCGCCTCAAATGCATCTTCAAGAAGCATACCGTTTTTTACATAAAGTTCTCTTCCACATACATTGCAGTACATTTTATTATCCATGACAATTCCTCCTTGGTTTTATTTATTACCAATAAATTTAAAATTAATATCATTTAAACTTTTTAGTAATATAATCATACATTTATGATATATCACCGCAGATACTTTGTATAGTGGAAATGCGTGCCAGAATAAAACGTCATAACATATTATTTAATATCTCTGCACATAATCAGTGCATCTTCTTCTGGTTCTTTATAATATCTTTTTCTTCTATTTATTTCAAAAAATTTCATCTTTTTGTAAAAATTTATTGCTATGGAATTACTTTCCCTTACTTCAAGAAAAATCCTTTTAACTCCATTTTTTCCACACAACCTGATAGTCTCTTCTAAAAGCACAGTTCCTATATGCATATGTCTGTAACACTCAGCAACTGCAATATTGCATAAATCAGCATCTTCATACAAAGCCGTAACTGTACAATAAGCAGCGACACAACCATCTACACATGCCACTGTATAAATATTTTCCTCATGTGCACAGGCTTTTGCAAAATCCATGGCATTCATACCATGCAAAAATATCTCTTTTTCAAGTAATGCTGCCCCTTCAAAATCTTTATCAGTCATTTTGTGTATATCTATATTATAATTGTTGCCTATATCCATAGTATTTAATCATATGCATCCTGACTTTTTATGAGCATTAACTTCCATATCAAGCCGTTCCTGCCTTTCTCTTTCCGCCTGCGACTGACGCAAATAAAAAGGTCTGTGTCTGGCTGCACTTTCAAACTTGCCCTCCTTAAAATATAACATACCAAGTACCGCTGTTGAGGCTGCACTCTGCATTGACATATGAGCCGGAGCAAACAAATACTCTGTATGACATTCTGCAGCAATCACATTATTATATACATGAACACCATCTCCTAAAAATATAGTCTTTCTACCTATATCATTAAGCTGTTTGATAATCTCATGTATATCTGCTGCCTTCTGTTCTATTATCACTTTAAGATGTTTGTCCTCCATATCGTATACAGCAGTATAAACCTGATTGCGCCTTGCATCCATAATAGGACAAATTGCCCCCTCAAAACATGCCATACGATATGCAAGTCCCTCAAGAGTAGACACTGAAACAATAGGTTTATTAAGAGCGAGTCCCATCCCCTTTGCTGTGGCTGAGCCTATACGAAGCCCTGTAAATGAACCAGGTCCTGATGCAACTGCTATCGCATCAATCTCGTCAGGTTCTATTTCAGCCATCTTTATCACCTTATCTATCATCGGAAGAAGCGTCTGTGAATGAGTCTGCCTGTTATTTACAGTAAATTCAGCAATAATATTTTCTTCATCTGCAATGGCTGCTGATGCAACAATTCCAGAACTGTCTATTCCAAGTATTTTCATATTAATCCCCCATATCCCGCTTTAATTCGATACTGATATAGTACGATAATCATAACCTCTATCCAGTTTTTTTTCAATTTTAACACTTATACAGCCTTTGGGCAATATTTCCTCAATAAGTCCAGCCCACTCTATTATACACACTCCGCTGCCAAAAAAATAATCTTCATATCCTATCTCATCCATTTCAGCTATATCCGCAATCCTGTATACATCAAAATGGTACAACGGTATACGACCTGTATTGTATATTTGCATAATAGTAAAAGTAGGACTGCTGATAGTATCATCTATCCCCAGTCCCTTACCGAAACCCTTTGTAAAAACAGTCTTACCCACACCGAGATTTCCTTCAAGAAGTATTATATCTCCAGAATTGCAGCATTCTCCAAGCCTTCTGCCAGTTTCAAAAGTATCCTTCTCACAAAAACTCTCAATAACCTCATCACAAATACTGCCTTTATTTATACCATTATTCATTAGCTTCATCTCCCTGTGACGCTCCTTCAATATCATCATCTTTGATATCAACTGTGCTCCGACTTTTCATCATATCAACTGTAAAACTCACAAGCTCATCAAACTTGTCCATACATTGGCTTTTAGGAAATATAAAAGCTCTTACAGGCGACATATACAAATACATTGCACTCTTTGTAACTACCCTTTTTCTTATCTCATGCCATTTAACTTCTGCCTGCTGCTCACCCTGTGTTATCATAATTCCCTCTTCTGAAAACGCATAATGCAGACAACCTTTAATGCTTTCATTTCGTTTTGCCTGCGTCCCTGCTTTAAAATACAGCATAACAGGCTGAACCACTGTAAATAAAAGTCCTATAATAATAAGTGCTGCTATAGCTGATTTATCAAGGTACTTATACCTTAAGGCAACTGCTGCAAGGCTTCCAAAACTGATAATAAGTCCAAATATTCCAGAGATACCAGAATATGTATGTCTCATTGAAAATACATAAAGTTCTGTTGCAGTAAGCTTTATATCAAAACTTAAATCCATACTCACAACATTTTTATCACTTTTAATGTCATGCATAACAAATACTATCCTTTCGCTAGAGTGTATTTAAAATACCACATTTCCAATTCTATAACAAAACAGTAAAAAAAACAATACCACCTTTACTCAGTTTTATGTTATTATTAAAGCGTGTTTGAAAATTGCTTTTTACACGGTAACCTATATTGGCGCTTGCAATGCTAAAATTCACGCCGTAACGAGTGTGTGTCTATAATTCATGCCAATAAGCATCAATTCAACCTGAAAGGAGTATACAAATTAATGAGTAATACAAATGGCATGACAAAAGAAGAACTTGAAGCACTTATAAGCCATGAAATAGATTTTGAAAAACTTAATGAACTATGTGAGCATATTACTAATTCCATACGCGAAATACTTAATTCATGTGGTCTTTATTTTCGTATATTTTCCAGAGTAAAGTCAGTCGAATCAATAGCATCAAAGCTGCTGCATGGAAAATATGGCACGTACGATAATCCCAAAAATATACAAGATTTACTTGGAATCCGCGTAATCTTGTACTATTATGATGACCTCAGTATCTGCCGTGATATTATGGAAGGAACTTTCAAAATAGTTGACACATGGTCAAGAAATACATTTAACGCAAATGAATTCAGGGCAACAAAAATAAATGGTGTTTTTAGATATCCATCTGAATATTTCAGCCTTTATACAAAAAAAATATGGTCACTTCCAATAGATACAACATTTGAAGTTCAATTTCGTACCGTTTTCTTTGAAGGCTGGCACGAAATAGAGCATGATATAAGATATAAAAGCAGGCTTACTGATGAACAGTTTTGGAAAGGAAGCGAAGAATTATCTCGTATTCTTAACTGTATACTTGCTAACCTTGAGTTAAGTGACTGGTCACTTGTACAGCTTTTTGAACAGCTTTCATACAATCAATTTACAAATGGCAACTGGGAACTTATGCTAAAAAGCAAATTTAGAATAAAAATGGATGATACAGAAGGGCTTAACCCAGAAATAATTTCTATTTTTGATAAAAATACAGATGTTGCAAAGCAGTTCTTTAAATGCTCAAGACAAAAACTTATACGTGAACTGCTTACACTTGACCACCCTCATGTAAGCTACAATCTTATAATAGGTCTGCTCAACAAGCATATCGTTAAAAATCCAGATATTGAAAAAATCTGTGCCAAAATCAATAACTACAACGAAGAACGCTTATTCCAAAAGACAACACTTGCTCGACTTGAGTCAAATATACTATTCCACATTGAACTTCCACTTCTCCATAAAGAAACAAGACTTCTTCAATCAGAATTTAATAATGCAGTATTAATATTATACAGATGGGCACGTTTCAAAATAAACCCTGTATTTGAGGACATTCCTGCAGAACCCTCATCATACAGCAATAAGCTTCCAGGCTATATGCTAAAAATCGTATATAATCCTGAAAAAATGTTTTTTAGTATGAAACTTAACCACATAGATTCTAAGTCTCCTGGAACACTATGGCATATACATGCATCAATAGCACATCTTAATGACAACCTGCTGCATTTTTACCATATGACATCACGAGACATGCCACATGGCGTAACTCATTTTCCAACTTTTATTAAACCATCATTTATGCATGATCTAATTAATAAAGTTGGCATAACTGATATATACAAGCTTGTATGTAAAGCTCATTTTGTTACATCAGACGCAGAATACAATACCTTTAATGATTTTACAAAAAATGAAAAAAGAGCACTTCCTGTTGTAGCAATAGTTCAAAAAAACGATACAATAAATATAGAGTCTGATGACAATAATTATCTTGAAGGATATGATATGAATTCCTTTAACATAAATGGCATGCGGCTCGCAAAAGTAACAGGCTATTATTCACATGTATATATGATTGACCATTCTTTTACAAGTAAATTCGCATATGATAATAATATTAATGTTAGCAACGCATTAGGATGCATATGCATTTTTTGGCCATTTAGCAGTGGAAAAACAATGGATATTTTTACACAAAAAATGGTTTACAATACAAATTTTGATTTTAACCGTTTTGCTTTTCAAGATAAAAATATATACGAAAAAGCATTCCGACATAAATTGGTACAAATTATAAAAGATGATAATATTAGCAGATAACATGTTCTAACTTGTGCGCTAAAAATTTCCTGTTATCAATTAAGTTTAATTTTAAGTTTTTTGGACATCTGCTTTTTATTTACTGTTCTTGATATAATAACATTTACTTCATCACCCTTTTTATACCCTTTCAATATTGTGTGGAGGGTATAAAGTGATGAAACTTCTTTGTCATCTATCTCCATAAGCACATCAGCAATGCGCATTCCCCCATTATATGCAGGTGAATTAGAATATACCGAAGTTATATATATACCCTCTTCTATATTATGAGCTTTTGCAAGTTCTTCATCAACATCACAGCCCTCAATTCCAAGATATGCCGTAGATTCACCACGAGCCATCGTACCTATTATATCTGCAATCCCTGTTATCCCTATAAAACCAAGATTATACCTCCCTGTTATACTCGTAAATGAATTATTAATAAATCCTATAATACAGCCTTTTGTATTAAGCACAACACCGCTTGCACTATCAGCATATAAAATATCTGTAGAAAATAATGATACTTCATTATCTGTAATAGGCATCTTAATTGCAGTTTTAATTATATTGCCTGTCATAACTGTATGCATCACTCCATTTGGCGCGCCAATAGCCACAACATATGATCCTAAAGGAACATTCGCTGTACTTCCAAACTGAGGTATAACCATATTTTTACGTATTTCTGAATCCACCTTAGACACATCAACTTTCAAAATTGCCATCCCTATATTACCTTCCGTTGATATAACCTCTGCTTCTATAGTTTTTCCATTATAAAATTCAACTAATACAGGACTATCATATGCAATTTTATTTGAAGCCATAATGTAATAATATCCTCCTGCTTTTCTATATATTACTCCACTTATCGCTTCATCACTGCCATCGGCTGCATAATACCATGTTGTTCTATTCCTTTTATCTGAAATACGTACAACTGCCCACTCATATTCCTCTCCTATACTTGACAAATTTTTAGAAGCACTATTTTTATCCTCTATTTTTACCTCATCTTCATCTGCTTTTGTACCACCTGATGTGTTACTGTTCTCCTTTGCAATAGGAGTATAATAAGGAGTCACCTCTGGTATATTGTCACTTCCATTATCATTTTTAACTCTGCTTACCAATGAATAAAATACAAGACCTGATATACCTCCAAATATTATTGCAATCATAATAGTCATGACTATATTTTTAAAGAGATTAATAATAATTTTCTTTTTCTGGGGGCGCACCTGCTCCCTCATAAATCTATATTTTTCTTCTTCATGTTCTTTTGTCTTTTTATACTGCTTATTCAACAAATCCATATCAGTCTCCCATGTAACCATATTACTGTCTAAACTCTTTGGCGTTTGCTTATCTTATAACCTTTTTTGAAACTAATGTAACATATATTTATGAATATAATATGAATAACATGTAAAAAATTATTCTTTTCTATTGATAACATTTCACAGTTTGGTATAATCAAGTGTGTAAGAAACTCCTGGAAAAATCAAAATCAGCATTTTTCTCAAGCAGATAGCATCTTATTTACATTGAAATTCTAATAATTATAGAAAGAGGTATACTATGAATAAAAAAGTTCTTCATACACTTGAGTATGATAAAATAATAAATAAACTTGAAACTCTTGCATCTTCTCCAGTTGGAAAAGAATATTGCAAAAAACTTCTGCCAAAAACAGACCGGGAAGAAATAGAAAATAATCAGCGCGAAACATCAGATGCCCTTACCCACATTCTTACGCAGGGTGAAATATCTTTCAGTGGTATTTCTGACATACGAGCAAGCCTTAAAAGACTCGAAATAGGTTCAATCCTCAGTATAAGCGAACTGCTTGCAATATCTGGTCTGCTAAATACTGCTGGACGCATCAAGAATTTTTTCAGACAGAGTCTTAATGATGATGAAAAAACCGGAGATTCACTAAATGAAAGATATCAGCTTATAGAACCACTCTTTCCTCTTATGCAGGAAATAAAGCGCTGTATTATTGATGAAAATGAAGTCGCTGATGATGCAAGTCCAGGACTCATGCAAATTAGAAGAAAATTAAAAACCGCTGGTGACAGAATTCATGAACAACTTGGTACCATTTTAAGCGGCAGCAGCAGAAATATGCTTCAGGATGCAATTATTACCATGCGTAACGGAAGATACTGCCTGCCTGTTAAAGCAGAATACCGCTCTTCTTTTCAAGGTATGCTGCATGACCAGTCAGCTACAGGTTCAACACTTTTCATAGAGCCTGCGTCTGTTGTAAAGCTCAATAACGAAATACGTGAGCTTGAAATAAATGAACAGCAGGAAATAGAAAAAATACTTGCTGATTTAAGCAATCAGGCAGCAGAACAATCATTTTTTATTGAACAGGATTTCAATGTACTTTCAGAACTTGACTTTATTTTTGCAAAAGCTATGCTTTCAAAACAAATGCGTGGTACTATGCCAAACTTTCCTGTGGAAAATTATATAGATATAAAAAAAGGCAGACACCCTCTCATTGATAAATCTGTTGTAGTACCTATTGATATCAATATTGGAAAAGATTTTTCACTTTTGATAGTTACAGGACCAAATACCGGAGGTAAAACAGTATCACTCAAAACAGTAGGACTTTTTACGCTTATGGGACAGGCAGGTCTTCACATACCAGCTTTTGACGGCTCATCTTTAAGAATTTTTAATGAAGTATATGCCGATATAGGAGATGAGCAAAGTATTGAGCAAAGCCTTAGTACCTTCTCGTCACATATGGTAAATACTGTATCAATCTTAGATAAAGCAGACAATGAAAGCCTTGTTCTATTTGATGAACTTGGCGCAGGCACGGATCCCGTTGAAGGTGCTGCACTTGCAACAGCAATACTTTCAAATCTGCATAGACGCAATACAACAGTTATGGCAACTACTCATTACAGCGAATTAAAGCTTTATGCACTAACAACACCTGATGTAGAAAATGCCTGCTGTGAATTTGATGTTACCACCCTTAAGCCTACCTATCGACTCCTAATCGGTGTACCAGGCAAAAGCAATGCTTTTGCAATATCAGGAAGACTGGGACTTTCTGATGATATAATAGAAGATGCAAAAAACCATGTATCCTCTGATGCAAAACAATTTGAGGATGTAATCAGCAATCTTGAAAAAACTCGTTTGCAATTAGAAAAAGAACAGGCAAAAGCTTCTGAAAACCGCAAAGAGATTTCAGCATTAAAAAAAGAACTTAAGGAAAAGACTGAAAAACTTGAAAACTCAAAAGAACGCATAATCCAAAATGCCAATAGCGAAGCTGCTAAAATCCTTGAAGAAGCAAAAGAATTTGCTGATGAAACCATAAGAAAATATACAAGATGGGCACAGAGTGACAGTCATATACGCGAAATGGAAGCCGAGCGTGCAAATCTTCGTGACAGATTAAATGACAATCGGTCTAAGATTAAAGTTCAGCCTCAGAAACCAAAAGCCAAAAGTATTAAAAAGTCTGATATTATGATTGGTGCTGACATAAAAATACTTTCCCTTAATTCTAACGGAACAGTCAGCACTCTTCCTAACGAAAAAGGTGAACTTTTTGTTCAGGCAGGTCTTTTAAGAACAAAAGTAAATATTAATGATATAGAACTAATTGAAAAGCCAAAGGAAAAACCTGAAAAGAAGAAAAATTCAGGCAGCGGCAGCATTCGCATGAATAAAGCTTTTTCTATACATCAGGAAATCAATCTAATAGGAATGACTGTAGATGAAGCAATACCTGCACTTGGTAAATATCTTGATGATGCATACCTTGCGCATATGTCACAAGCTACTGTTATACATGGCCGGGGGACAGGTGCCCTTCGAAATGCAGTTCACAGCCACCTAAAACGTACAAAATATGTTAAATCATTCCGGCTTGGAGAATTTGGCGAAGGTGATATGGGTGTTACAATAGTAGAATTTAAGTAATAAAATGAGAAAGACAGGACATAAAAATGATTGAAAAGCAAAAAATATTAATAGTTGATGATGATGAAAATATTGCTGAATTAATTGAATTATATCTTAATAAAGAAGGTTTTAATACAATGATTGCAAATAGCGGAGAGGATGCATTATCCGCTACAAAAACATATGAACCTGACCTTATGCTTCTTGATATAATGCTGCCTGGCATAGATGGATATGAGGTATTAAGAAGAGTACGCAAAGACTATCCACTACCTGTTATAATGCTTTCTGCAAAAGGTGAAACTTTTGATAAAGTACTTGGCCTTGAACTTGGTGCTGATGATTATATTATGAAACCTTTTGATGCTAAAGAAATGGTTGCAAGGGTAAAAGCAGTACTCCGCCGTTTAAAATCAGATAGCACTGCTTTCTCATCTGACGTTCTCCCAAAAGAATGTGTTTCATTTTCTGATATTATAATTAATCAGACCGATTATTCTGTAACATATCGCGGAAAGAGAATTGAGATGCCGCCAAAAGAACTTGAACTACTCTATTTCCTAGCGTCACATCCAAATCAGGTATTTACACGCGACCAGCTTCTTGACCATATTTGGAGCTATGATTATAGTGGTGATACACGTACAGTTGACGTACACATTAAAAGACTTCGTGAAAAATTTCATAACCATCCAGACTGGAGTATTAAAACAGTCTGGGGAATAGGTTACAAATTTGAACATCATTAGAGGAGCATACAATGAAAATTTCACTGAAATTAAGATTCCTTGTTTCATACATTATTATGACAGCCGCTTCTCTTATTCTTATTAATACATATGGTGGCCACCTAATGTATAATAAGCTTGAAAGTAATATAAGAATACAGCTATACAATGAGGCAGAAACTATTTCAAGAAACTATCTTACTAGTGCATATATGGTCAGTAGTTCAATACTTACACTTCGCAAGCAGTTTGCATCAATACAAAAAGCTACTGATATTCGAATATTGATAGTAAAACCAGATGGTAATATTATAATAGATTCAGATATAACACAAAACATTGAAGGAATCAATTTAAGTAATTATGATTTAAACTTTTTATCTAATCAAACTGTATCTGATACTGATTTGAATGGACTCCTTACATTAAAATCGCTGGCTGTGATATATCCTGTTACTGCTTCCCTTGAAACTCAGGCATATATTGTACTTGCACACCCTATTATACTTATTAAAGAAGAGGCTATTCAATATATTAATACCATTGTCATATGTTACATTATATTATCTGCAATACTGCTTGCACTAATGCTTGGTCTCTATTTTCAGACAATAATACCAATAAAAACAATGACAAAAGCCTCAAAAGAATATGCTAATGGACATTTTGATTATACCATATCAAAAATTTCCGGCAATGAAATGTCTGAGCTTGCAGGAGCTATAAGGTATATGGCATATAAAATGTCTGATATGAATGATTACCAAAAGAAATTTATTGCCAATGTATCACATGACTTCCGCTCTCCACTCACATCTATTAAAGGTTATACAGAAGCAATGCTTGATGAAACTATTCCTTTAGAGATGCATAGCAAATATCTGGATATTATTTTATTTGAAACGGAACGACTTGAAAAGCTTACAGGAAATCTTTTAGAGCTTAGTCAATTTGAAAACAATGGTATCCATATGGATATATCAACTTTTGATATAAACTATGAAATAAGACGCTGCCTTGCAACCTTTGAGCAACGTTGTACCGCAAAACAAATATCTTTAGAGCTTATATTTGATAAAAAGAAACTTTTTACAGATGCAGACCAAAGTAAAATTGAACAAGTTATCCAAAACCTTGTTGATAATGCAATTAA
This sequence comes from uncultured Lachnoclostridium sp., assembly GCA_947178155.1. GTDB lineage: Bacteria > Bacillota > Clostridia > Lachnospirales > Lachnospiraceae > Butyribacter. The sequence continues at coordinate 9,216 of CAMWXG010000025.1, read as the reverse complement.
ATTCAGCAATCAAAACTCTGTTATAGAAATTCATACAAATGAACACAATCAAAAAATATTTATCTCAATTAAAGACCATGGAATTGGTATACCAAAGGACAACATAAAAAAAGTATGGGACAGATTTTATAAATCTGATTTATCCAGAGGAAAAGATAAAAAGGGAACAGGACTTGGACTGTCAATAACAAAAGAAATAATTGAGGCACATGGAGAAAATATTAATGTTATAAGTACTGAAGGTGTAGGCACTGAATTTATATTCACACTTCCTGTACACAAAAATTAAAACTTAATAACTAAAGCTTCACTAACGCATGAAAAACCTCCTGCGAAGTGAAGCTTCAATCAACTATATTTCCGGAACCAGACATGCTTCTAACTGACTAAAGGATTTTCAAACAACACTTTAATCCTTTTAAATAATACTTCTTTTAATATTATAATTATCATAGTATCTACACAAAATAAAAATGCTGCCTGCATGACTCTTGTAGGGATGAGCGCTATGTATGGGCTTCCATACAATATTGATATCCATAATGTATTTAAAAACAGGCTAAATACAAAATTATTAACTGCACATGCGCCTATTGTTCTTGGAAGCGTCATCTTTTTATTAAGAAAAAGCCCCCATGTTATGCCCATTGCCACTTGTGTAAGTGTAAAACCTGGAAAATATGGCCCTATTGGAAACATAATAGTGCCAAGAAAGTCGGCTATCCCGGCAGTTATACCTGCTTCTACAGGTCCAAGTACTATAGCTGTTATCACTATAGGTATAAAACCAAAGCCAATTTTTATATTCCATGCCTGAATTGACAAAAACCTTGTCAATATTATCTGCATGGCTATCATTAAGCCCATAATTACAACAATTCTTACATTAATTTTCCTTTTCCTGATTTCCATATCTAATCATGTCCTTTCTTTTCTGAATGGAACAGACGACAGAAAAAGAAAAAAGCACTCAAATTATTAAAAAATACAATAATCAGTCCGGTCCCGGAAATGAGTGCTTATTTTCATTCGTTTCTGACAGCGGATGCGGTGCCACATCGCAAGCTCTAAGCTTTTCGTCCAAAGGCAACTTCCCATCCTTTGGTACTTAACGCATGACATCCTACTCTGTTCATTTATATATTTAATTTTTGCGATGTCTTATATTATGAGAAACACAAATTGCTTCCTATAATCAATTAGCGAGCCAAAATCAGGCCCTTTTATCAAAAATTTCAAAACAATTTCTGATAAGTTATATTACTTATGATAGCTGCACTTTGTGCCAAGCACTTTTGCAACATCATATTCATATTCATTTATACCTTTTTCCATTTTAAATGCTTCTTCTATATCTATGTCATATACATGACCATTTTTATAACCTATAAGACGATTTCTTTTGCCTTGATCAATAACATCTACAGCATATGCTCCCATAACGGATGCACAAACTCTGTCACGCGCTGTAGGACTGCCGCCACGCTGAAGATGTCCAATAATAGTAGCACGTGTTTCAATACCAGTTGCCTCTTCTATTTGTTTTGCAAGTCCATATGAATGACCTATTCCTTCTGCATTTATTATAACCTGATGTGTCATTCCTGACTCACGGTTAAGTTTAATCTGTTCAATAAGCCTCTCATAATTATTGTCAAATTTCTCAGGTATAATAATCTGCTCTGCCCCATTAGCAATGCCACACCATAGCGCAATATAACCTGACGAGCGTCCCATTACCTCTACAACACTACATCTTTCATGCGAATTTGATGTTTCACGAAGACGGTCTATAGCTTCCATTGCTGTATTTACAGCAGTATCAAACCCTATTGTATACTCTGTATACGCTATATCAAGGTCAATTGTCCCTGGTATTCCCACAACATTGACTCCATATTTTGAAAGATTCTTAGCTCCGGTAAATGAGCCATCTCCACCAATAACAATAAGTGACTCAATTCCAAGCTCCTTACATATTCTGGCAGCCTTCTTTTTGCCCTCTTCTTCACGAAACTCAGCGCTTCTCGCAGTAAACAGAAAAGTTCCTCCATGTTGCAGTTTCTCTGAAACATCACGAGATGTAAGAAGATCCATCTCTCTATTTAAAATTCCATTATAACCTCTTCTTACTCCATATACCTCATATCCCCTTGCCATTCCTGTACGAACAACAGCACGAATGGCAGCATTCATTCCCGGTGCATCTCCTCCACTTGTCAAAACTGCAATCTTACCCTTTGATTCGCTCATAATTCCCTCCATTTCTCCCGTATGTAACGGAAAATTATTATGTATATCTGTTATTATAGCTTGTAACTAAATTGCAATTATTAGTCAGATTTAACAACGCTAATTATTCTAGCCTTATTTTACAAGTTTTTCAACATTTTTTTATAATTTGATTATTTTTTATATATAATAACCAAAAATACAATACAACTTATGTATAATATTTACTATTTATAACAGAGCATTTTAATTCCATCTTAAATGATGCAGGTTTCCTTCCTTCTGCATATCAAAGAAATCATTTTGCCTAAGCGCCTCATAGAGTATAACTGCTGCCGAATTTGACAAATTGAGTGAACGTATATTCTCATTCATAGGTATCCTTACCACTGTATCTGGTGACTTTACAAGTATTTCCTCTGGTATTCCTGCACTTTCTTTTCCAAACATTATATATGCATCCGGCTCATATTTTACTTCTGTATAATTCTTTTTTGCTTTTGTAGTTGCCATATACATCTTCTTTGCTGCATTAGGATTTCTTTTAAGAAAATCATTATAACAATCATATATTGTCACATCAAGTTTATCCCAATAATCAAGTCCTGCCCTTTTTAAAGTCTTATCATTTATTCTAAAACCCATAGGCTCAATAAGATGAAGCTTTGTACCTGTTGCACAACATGTGCGCCCTATATTGCCGGTATTAGCGGGTATCTCCGGCTCAAGAAGAACTATATTTAACACAGTACTCCTCCTAATTAATTCCTTTGTTTATCAATAAAACGCTCAATTCTTTCCAATGCTTCTTTTAGGTTTTCTATTGAATATGCATAAGATATGCGAAGAAACCCTTCTCCGCTGCTTCCAAACGCAGTCCCTGGAACTACTGCTATTTTTTCCTCATCAAGAAGCCTTGTAGCAAACTCATCTGATGTCATCCCAAATTCCTTAATACATGGAAATACATAAAATGCACCAAAAGGCTCAAAACATCTAAGCCCTATATCCTTAAAAGTTTTCATAAGAAACTTCCTTCTTTGGTCGTATGCTATTCGCATTTTATTTACATCATCATCACCATTTCTAAGTGCCTCAACAGCCGCATACTGGCTTGTTGTAGGTGCACACATTATTGCAAACTGATGTATCTTAAGCATCTGTTCTATAATAACCTTAGGCCCACATGCATATCCAAGCCTCCAGCCCGTCATGGCATATGACTTTGAAAAACCGTTAATTACGATTGTACGTTCCTTCATTCCTGGAAATGAAGCTATTGATACATGGGTTGTTCCATATGTAAGCTCTGAATATATTTCATCTGATATTACATAAAGGTCATGCTTAATAACAAGGTCAGCTATCCCTTTTAAATCCTCTCTTGTCATAATTGCACCTGTAGGGTTATTAGGATACGGCAGTATAAGTACCTTTGTCTTATCAGTAATTGCCGCCTCAAATTCTGCTGCTGTAAGTTTAAACTCATTTTCTTCCTTTAACTCTATAATTACAGGTACCCCATTTGCAAGAACTATACATGGCTCATATGAAACATAACTTGGCTGCGGAAGTATAACCTCATCTCCCTCGTCAAGCATTGCACGAAGCGCACCATCTATAGCTTCACTTCCACCTACAGTTACATATACCTCACCAGCAGGATTGTAATTCAACCCAAAACGTCTGTCAAGATATTTTACAATCTCATCCTTAAGCTCCTTTAAACCTGCATTTGATGTATAAAATGTCCTCCCCCTTTCAAGTGAGTATATTCCCTCCTCTCTTATATGCCAGGGTGTATCAAAATCAGGCTCACCTACTCCAAGAGAAATCGCATCTTTCATCTCACTTACAATATCAAAAAACTTTCTTATACCTGATGGTTCAATATTAACGACTTTTTTAGACAATGGATTTCTCATGGTGTAATCAACATCCTTTCTTCCTTATCCTTTTCATGTGCCATAGTAAGACCATGTTCCTTGTACTTCTTAAGTACAAAATATGTTGCAGTACTGTTTACATATTCAAGAGTTGACAGTTTTTCTGATACAAATCTTGCAACCTCTTTCATGCTTTTGCCCTCAATAATCACAGTAAGGTCAAATCCTCCTGACATAAGGTATACACTCTCAACCTCTTCAAATTTGTATATCCTTTCAGCAACTTTATTAAAGCCCATATCACGTTGTGGTGTTACATTGACCTCTATAAGTGCTGTAACCTTTTCAAAATCTGTGTTATCCCAATTAATAAGTGTAGGATATCCACATATAACTTTATCTTCTTCCATTTCTTTAATAGTATCTTCCACAGTTTTGCTGTCTGTACCAAGCATAGACGCAATATCTTCTGTTGAAAAACGACTGTTTTTGCTTATTATATCCAAAATCTGTTTTTTCATTCCTTACCTCATTTCTGTGCTGTTTTCTGCACTTTATAAAGTTCATCGCTGCCCGAAGGCTCAAGATATCTAAAATCCTCACCCATTGTAATAATACGATCATTTCCTTCTGTTGCTTTACCTATCACTGCCGCATTTATTCCCTTTTCCATAAGTTTCTCTACAAGCAGATTCCCATTCTTACAGCCTATTAACATACTTCCGCTTGACATAAGCATATATGGGTTGACATCAAATACCTCACATACCTCTATAGTCTCCTGTTTTATTGGTATTTTATATAAATCTGCAATTATCCCAACACCTGACGCCTCACCCATTTCCCACAGTGCACCAAATATCCCGCCTTCTGTAACATCATGCATCGCATCAGCACCTAATTCCACTGCGACTGACGACTCTGGAATAACTGAAAGATATTTTACAAAACCTTTAGCTTCTTCTACAATCCAATCCGGAAGTGTTTTTAATAAATCCTCTTCCATATCTTGTGCTATAATTGCTGTCCCCTCAAGACCTGCCCATTTTGTCATAACCAGCTCATCACCCGGTACAAGTCCCCCAGTAGACACAAGCCTATCTTTTCTTACCTTGCCCACACATGTTACATTTAGTATCGGTCTTGTTACTGCATCTGAAACTTCCGAATGACCTCCCATTACTTCAATGCTAAGCTCCCTGCATGCTTCCTCTATCTCCTGCATAATTTCACGCAATTTCTTCTCTCGTGTCCTAGGCGGCAGAATAATACTTGTAAGTACGCCAATAGGTTCCGCCCCACTTGATGCAATATCATTAGCGTTAATGTGTACAGCAAGCCTGCCTATTCCTTTATCCGTTCCAGTAATTGGATCAGTTGAAAATACAAGAGCATATCCCTCCTCAACTTCCATAGCACAGCAGTCCTCTCCAACTCCCGAATGAAGTATAATCTCCTGCCTTCTATGGCGTATCTGCTTAAACACAGCCCTCTTTAATACATTCTCTGGTACTTTACCTATCTCCATCATATGCCTCCAATTTACATCTAATTCTGCTATTTATTAACAGTCCATTACTCTATTTCCGGTTCCTCTGCATCACTTGGTTCCGGTTCCGGCTGCTCTGTAGAAACAGGCTTTGGTGTAGGTTCCGGCTTTATAGTTGGTTTTGGTGTAGGTTTTGGCTTACTTGTATTTTGTGGCTTTTGCGTCTGTTTAGGCTTTTCTGTCCTCTCTGGCTTATCTGTTGCCTCTGGCTCTTTAGTCGGATTAGGAGTCTGCGAAGAACCACCCTGATTACCTATTGTAACATACTGCGGTTCAGCAGAATATGCGCTTGAATTTATCTGTATCCTCTCTGTTTCAACTCCATCAACATATACCACCTTCCAAAGCTTTGCCCTGTAACCAACATGTGCAGACTGTGTAACTGCACGATAAGATGAAGGAAGCGACTTATCTTCAGTAATAACATCTGCTCCTGGCTGTATAGTTTCTAATATCTCTGACTCAAATTCTATAGTACGGTTTTCTTCTCTTGTTTCCTCACCATATATCTTAAATGACAAAACACCGCCTTCTGCTGATGCAGCAATATAAACAGGCGCATCTGTGTTATTTTTAAATTTAAAATCCTTGTAATCACCTGAAATAGCTGCATCTCTTGATACATCTACGTACGCCACAACCATCGAGTGAGGTGAACGCTCAACCACTTCAAGCTCCGCATTAAGAACTGCATTATAAAGAGTTGTAGAAACCTGACACACACCTCCACCAATACCATCAACTACTTTTCCGCTTGAATATTCTGCTGCTGATTGATAACCATTAGCTTCTGTACGATCTTTTATAACTTTTATCGTAGAAAATGTCCTATTTGGATAAAGTATTGTACCATCAATATATTTTGCTGCAGTCTGAACATTACTTGCTCTTGCCGCAGTTGATGTTGCAAATGATGTAGAATAGCTTCCAATCAAATCTTTGCACTTAGATACCATTTCTCTTGTATACTTTGGAGCCTTAATATTTACAACAGCCTCTATCTTAAGTGGCTCTGATACTTGTGTATCCTCTATGCTGCTATTAATTCCTTCAACAATTTTATCCACTGTTTCATCTACAGATAATTTCACTCCATCTCTATCCTTTGTAGCCCTAAACTTTCCGTTTTTAAATCTTAATATTGAATTCCTTGCTTTTACATCAAATACAGTACACTTTTCGCTAACAAAATTTCTTATGGCATCATTATCTACAGCATATTCTAAATCAAAAATCAAATCTTCATTTGATATTGATTCAAGTTGAAATATTCTCTCAAAAAAATTTCCTGTCTTCCCTATTTTATAAGCTTCGTCAATATACCCACTACTTGTACAATAAAACCCAAGCTCATCAAAAGTCGTTTCAACAGTATCATTATTTATAACAACTGTAACTAAACGCTCCCCCAGCTCTCTTATATGTTCATTAACTGCTTCCTCCGCCTCTTCCTTAGTCATTCCTCCTACATCAACACCATCAATTTCAATGCCCTTGCACATAACATTATCATTACCAAAATCAGCCCTTGACACTACACGCACTGCTGCCGCAACACATATAACAATCAATAATCCAAAAATGAAAACTGCTGTGAGTAATTTATTCCTTCTGCTCATCTTCAATTCTCTATCACCTTTCTCTCATTAAATTGTACTATTAATTATATCACATATGTCAAATTATTGTTACTTATCACTTTCAGTTCTAAAATGCATACATCCTGTTAAAAAATTTTGTTTCCATTTTTAGATTTGACATTTGCCCTTATTTTCTGTATATTAGTTACTGATAATGGAGCAAATAGCAAAATATATTATTAACGACTGAATCGGAGAGGAAAAAGAGCACTGTATTATACCAGTGCCCCAAATATTGTAGGAACTATCATTGCAAGAATAATTATAATGCAGATAACTGCTGCTATTTTTTGCTGATTTTTCTTTTTAAAAAAGTTCATAATACAATACCTCCTTTAAACTTTTGTAAATTACTATGAAAGGACTAAAAACTCATGCCTATATTTTTTATATGCTTTATTTTATTCATAATGTGGTTCCGCGTCAAGAGCAAACAAGCAGATAAATCACAAAATTCCAGCAAAGATTTCTGGACAATGGAGCAGGCCGCCAATTTTACCAGAAAACAGGATATTTCAAACTTAGACTATATCAATGTCCCATATGAAAAGCTTCCATTCAACAACACATCTGATGAGGAAGAAACCTTTATTCAAAATGAACTGCGAAATATTATGCAGCGAAAAATACTTAACCTTTCAGGATTTACTAATACTGATCTTAAACTTGCTTATGGCGCCGCCAACCTTGACCTCCTTACAGAATACGACCAAAACTTTACCCTCCTTATACGCACTCTTAATAAATGGGGCGTATACCTATATAACAAAGAAGATAAAAATCGTGCAAAACAAATATTTGAGTATTCCGTTTCAATTAACAGTGACATTAAAGAAACATATACAACACTTGCCAAAATCCTTCTTGAAGAAGACAATCCAAAAGAAGTTAATGAACTTATAACAACAGTTAATAAAAGTGACTTTTTTATGAAAGATGCAATATCAAAATCACTTACACTCCTTATTCAGGAATATTACTTATAATATTTTACTGTTACAGCTATATCCTAAACATCAATCTTTAAAAAATGACATATACAATTCCGTACACAGTAAAAGCCAATAAGCTCACTTGCAAAACACATATTATCAAAACTTTTAAAAACAGTTTTTACTATTCACATAGATGTGTTTTGTTACTATGAGCGGCGCAACTATGAATAATAACAAATAATTTTTATTTGCTAAAACCTGAGGATGGACATTCGTTTTTAAGAAAACATATCTCACATTTTGGATTTCTCGCGGTACATATACTGCGTCCAAGAGTGATAATATGTATATTATAAATAATCCAATGATCCTTTGGCAAAACTTTCATAAGTTCAAATTCTATTTTTTCGGGTTCTTTTTCATTTGTAAAGCCAAGTTTTCTTGAAATTCTCTTTACATGTGTATCTACTACGATACTTGGCTGATTAAATATATTTCCTCTTATAACATTGGCAGTTTTCCTTCCCACTCCCGCAAGAGAAGTAAGCTCATCTATTGTCTGTGGAACCTCTCCACCAAACTCTAAAACAATCTTCTTTGCGCATGCTATAATATTTTTCGACTTATTTCTATAAAAACCAGTTGAACGTATATCTTCCTCAAGCTCTGACTGGTCTGCTGCAGCAAAAGCTTCAAGTGTTGGATACTTTACAAATAAATCTTTTGTTACTATATTTACCCTTGCATCAGTGCATTGTGCACTTAAAATAGTTGCTATAAGAAGCTGCCATGCACTGTTATGTGTAAGATAACATTTATAATCAGTTCCATATTCCTTATCAAGAAGTTCAAGTATTCTTCCTACCCGTTCCCTCTCTTTCTTTGTCATACGTTTAGCCATACATTTCCTCTTCTTCTATAATACAATAATATTAATCAACATCATAAACTATAATCCCTATTTACTATTTACA
>CAMWXG010000024.1 GCA_947178155.1 uncultured Lachnoclostridium sp. | reverse complement strand
CGGGGTGTGGCTCAGTTTGGCTAGAGTACCTGATTTGGGATCAGGGGGTCGCAGGTTCAAATCCTGTCACCCCGATTGGTGGCGTCAATTTCATAGAGAGAAGCGGGTACTTGGAGCTTCGATAAATTATTATGCGGGTGTAGTTCAATGGTAGAACACCAGCCTTCCAAGCTGGATACGTGGGTTCGATTCCCATCACCCGCTCTTATATGTGCCAGTAGCTCAGCTGGATAGAGCAACGGCCTTCTAAGCCGTTTGTCGGGGGTTCGAATCCCTTCTGGCACGTTAATCGCGTAGGACCTACTGTGTGGTGAATATGTGATATATACTATAAGACAGTAGTTTGTAATTGTATATGGTGGATATGGCGCAGTTGGTTAGCGCGCCAGATTGTGGCTCTGGAGGCCGAGGGTTCGAATCCCTCTACCCACCTTGTTAATCCTTGTTGATTATGGCAGGGATTTTTTATATAATGGGCCATCGCCAAGCGGTAAGGCACAGGACTTTGACTCCTGCAGTCGTGGGTTCGAATCCCGCTGGCCCAGTTGGTCGAGGATCCCTTGTAAACATAATGTTTGCAGGGGATTTTTTGTTCTTGACAATGTAGTATAGCGTGAATACAATAAAAGTACAGAAACAGATAAAAAATTGTATGTTTTTGGTATGAGATATGGGACAATCAAATAATAGTGAAATCCTGTAAAGGACACTATGAAGATTAGAAATGGGAAGTTGTTATGAAGGATATGTTAAATAGCGATACATGTGTATTTGGAATTAAACAAAATAATTTGCGGAAGTTTACTTCATTGAAAGATGCAGTGGTTTCGCTTTATGGAAGTAATACAGAAATTGTGCGGACTAATAGAGTGTTTGGTGGTGATATTAACGAATCATACAGGCTGACGCTACAAGATGGTACACATATTTTTATGAAATCAAATAAAAAAGAAAATGTATCATTTTTTGAAGCAGAAGCTGTTGGTTTGTCTGCTATTGCAGGAACAAATGCTATTGGTACCCCGCATATTCTTTGTTATGGAACAGATGATGAAAAAGGAGGATATTCCTTTTTACTTTTGGAATTTATTGAAGAAGGAAAGCGTATTGCTGACTATTGGCAAACATTAGGTATACAGCTTGCTGCCATGCATCGGGCAGATACATCTGATTTTGTAAATGGAGGAAAATTTGGTTTTCTTTATGACAATTATATTGGAGCACGCAGTCAGAAAAATACAATACAAGATAGCTGGATAGATTTTTTTAGAGATTGTCGCCTTGTGCCTCAGTTTGAGCGTGCTGCTGATTATTTTGGGGCAGAGGATAAGAAGAAGATTGATAGATTGTTAGAAAAACTTGATGATATTCTTGTAGAGCCTGACAAACCATCACTACTGCATGGAGATTTGTGGTCAGGAAATGTAATTTCAGGAAATGATGGTAAGGCATGGCTTATTGATCCGGCAGCTTATGTTGGACATGCTGAAGCGGATATTGCAATGACAGAGCTTTTTGGCGGCTTTCCATCAGCATTTTATGATGCTTATAAAGATGCTGTACATATGCAGCCTGGTTATGATAATAGGCGTGATATTTATAATCTTTATCAGCTTTTAAACCATCTGAATATGTTTGGAAGGTCGTACATTTCATCTGTGAAACGTATTATAGAAGAATATGTTTAAAGCTAGAGCTTGTTTGAAAATTGCTTTTGCAATATGTACTTCACACTTTGTGGGAGATTTGGCTCAAATTTAGGAGGTATAGGGTGGCATCGTTGACTGGCGACAACGCGGCAGATGACAAAATACAAGGTGCTGAAAGCACTGCTTGTTACTGGTAACGAAGTGAAAACAGTGACTAAACATAAAATACTCACTGCAAATATTATTTACAGTGAGTATAAATAATTTATTGTATAATATAATTTGGATTAAGCAAAATATCTTTCAAGAAGTCCCTTAAATGCCTTTCCGTGTCTAGCTTCATCTCTAGCCATTTCATGTACTGTATCATGAATAGCATCAAGACCAAGTTCTTTTGCTTTCTTTGCAATAGCCATTTTGCCTTCTGTAGCACCACATTCTGCTTCTACACGCATCTCAAGGTTTTTCTTTGTGCTGTCTGTAACAACTTCACCAAGTAATTCTGCAAATTTAGCTGCATGTTCTGCTTCTTCATAGGCAGCTTTTTCCCAATAAAGACCAATCTCAGGATAACCTTCACGATGTGCAACTCTTGCCATTGCAAGATACATACCAACCTCTGAACATTCCCCATGGAAGTTATCACGAAGTCCCTGAAGGATTTCCTCATCAACACCTTGCGCTATACCAACTACATGTTCAGCTGCCCAATTCATATCGCCTTCCTGTTTTTTGAATTTGTCAGCACCAACACCACATGCAGGACATTTCTCTGGAGCAGTTTCTCCTTCATAAACATAACCACATACTGTACATACAAATTTTGCCATAATATTATCTCCTTTTTATTAAAATGATTTCGTTATTAGTAATCATTACTGATTTATTGAATATAATATCATCTATCATTATGCTTGTCAACATATTTTTTAGATAATTCATATAGGATTTTGCATAGATGATATGTAGCTATTTAGTTATACATTTATCACATAATCCATGAAATATAACAGAATGTCCTTCTATAATACCTTCAAAGCCAGAATTTGCTATTATATCTATATGGTTGATTGAATCCATTTGAATATCAATAATTGAATGACACTTACGGCAGTAAAAATGATTGTGTGGCTGTGTATGTCCATCAAAATGTATGAATTTATCACCAAAATCAAGCCGGAGTGCTTCATTGTGTTCAACTAAAAAGTTTAAATTCCGGTAAACTGTTCCTAAACTAATGTTAGGAAAGTCATTTCTTACTGCATCATACACTGCTTCTGCTGTAGGATGCATAGTGGTAGACATAAGATAATTTTTAATGGCTTCTCTTTGCTTACTGTGTCTTATAACAGCCATTTAACACCTCCTTGTCAGTAATCATTACTATATTATAATTATATTAAAAAAAAGTCAATGGTAAATATAGTATGTAATGCTTATTGTGGATTTTTTTGATTGTTTTTATGCAAAGTATGCATTTTAGCATTAAAGTGATAAACGTCAAATGTGTTTTGTTACTGACAGCACAAGGAAGGGCAGTAATATTTTATGTGAAGCATAATGTTTGCAGTTGCAAAGGATATATTTATTTGATATATTATCATATATTCTGTATGGTATTTTAATATATGAAAAGAGGGTTGATATGAAAAATATAGAAATGTACAGATTTTATTCAAGAAGAATTATAAGAAGTCTTAAAAATTTTATCAGATGGGGAATTTTTTCGATTTTTGTAGGATTTGTTGTGGGAGGCTTTAGTACTCTTTTTGCTTTTTGTTTAAGGAAAGTTACAAGTTTTAGGACTGACAATCCGCAGATTATTTTTTGTCTTCCAGTTGCCGGAGTATTTATAGTATTTTTATATAGTTTGTTTAAATATAAAAATGATAAAGGGACGAATCTTGTTTTGTCCACTATTCATGCAGAAGCAGAACTTCCATTTAAAATGGCACCACTTATATTTATTTCTACCATAATAACACATCTTTTCGGCGGTTCTGCAGGAAGAGAGGGGGCAGCGTTGCAGCTTGGAGGAAGCATAGGCAACCAGCTTGGGAGATGGTTTAAGTTTGATGAAAAAGATAAGCATGTAATTATAATGTGTGGAATGAGTGCAGCATTTTCTGCAATTTTTGGCACACCTGTAGCGGCTGCGATATTTTCAATGGAGGTTGTAAGTGTTGGAGTGATGTATTATGCAGCACTTGTTCCGTGTGTATTTGCATCACTGGTGGCATCAAATGTAGCTATGCATATGGGAATTGGGCCTGATGTTTTTAATATTATAAATACACCACAGTTTCATGTACTTCCAGGTATCAAAATTATTATACTTGCACTTTTTTGTGCGTGTTTAAGTGTAATATTTTGCATAGTTCTTCATTCATTAGGGGATATATACAGAGATAAGTTCAAAAATCCATATATAAGAATAATATTTTCGAGTTTTATTATAATTATACTTACTATAATTCTTCATACATCAGATTACATGGGAGCGGGAGTTCCTGTTATAGAGGAGGCTGTAAGAGGAAATGTTAAACCAATGGCTTTTATATGGAAGATAGTCTTCACAGCATTGACACTTGAGGCAGGTTTTAAAGGTGGCGAGATTGTGCCTTCGTTTTTTGTTGGAGCAACTTTTGGCTGCTTATTTGGACAGATTGCAGGCATATCACCATCACTTTGTGCAGCAGTAGGTATGGTATCTGTTTTTTGTGGTGTTACTAACTGTCCAATTACATCTATGCTTATAGCATTTGAGATATTTGGCTATGAAGCTGTACCATATTTTTTACTTGCAATAAGTGTAAGCTATCTTATGTCGGGGTATTATGGTCTGTATCATGACCAGACTATAGTATATTCAAAATATAAGGCAGAATATATAAATATGAAGACAAAAGAATAAATTTGGATAAAAAATCCTTGACATAATACATGTTCAGTGTTATTCTGTATAAGTCTTGCAAAGACAGGACATACTGCCGTAGACAGTAGGTGTCGGTAAACCGACGTAAGGACATCCGCCTACCGAGGAAGAATTGTATTTTGTATTGATTTATGGAACTTTTCACCTCTCTGCGTACGTATGCAGGGAGGTTTTTTGGTTACTTTTCACACTAACGCCAAATTTGAGGATTTTTGGCATGATTTTTGCCAAAAGTACGAGTTATGTAGCGCCATTTTGCATTCAGTGCTGAAAGCACTGCTTGTTATGGGTAAAGAAGTGAATGTAACGTTTTTTATTAAAACCGAAGCAGATTAAATATGTATATGACATGGTGCATCGGTGTTTCGCAATTTTTCTAAAAGCAGTAAAAGAATATATGAGCTATAGCGTGTTTGAAAATTACTTTTTGCGGAGGAATGCAAACCGTGATAATGCAATTTTCAGACATGCTCTAACCCAGGAAAGGAGATTTTACTTATGGCAAAAGTTGAATTGAAGCAGCCTATTGTTAATGAAATTAAGTCAATGGTTGAAGGTGCAACTACAGTTGTTTTAGTTGACTATCGTGGACTTAACGTTGATCAGGATACAAGACTTCGTAAAAGTTTAAGAGAAGCTGGATGTGAGTATAAGGTATATAAAAATACTCTTATGAAGCGTGCTTTTGAAGGAACAGATTGTGCGCAGTTAGATGAGTTGCTTGATGGACCATCTGCTATTGCAATTTCAAAAGATGATGCAACAGCTCCTATCAGAATACTTAATAATATGGCTAAAGAGGCACCTGTACTTGAATTTAAGGGCGCTGTAGTAGAGGGTAACTTCTATGATGCAGATGGTGTAAAGGCGCTCGCAAGTATTCCTTCAAGAGAAGAGCTTATTTCAAAGCTTCTTGGTTCATTGCAGTCACCTATTACAAATCTTGCGCGCGTTATCAAGCAGATTGCTGAAAAGAACGGTGAGGCTTCAGCAGAAGCATAAATACGGATATAGTTTGTACAGATTGAATTTAATTATATTATATGGAGGTAAAAGAAATGACTACTCAGGAATTTATTGATGCAATTAAAGGCATGACAGTTTTAGAATTAAATGATTTAGTAAAAGCATGTGAAGAAGAATTTGGCGTATCTGCAGCTGCAGGTGTTGTTGTTGCTCAGGGTGGTGACGGCGGAAATGCTGCTGACGAGAAAGATGAGTTTGATGTAGAACTTACAGAGGTAGGTCCAAATAAGGTTAAGGTTATCAAGGTTGTTCGTGAAGTAACAGGCTTAGGTCTTAAGGAAGCTAAAGAAGTTGTTGATGGTGCTCCTAAGGTTGTTAAAGAGGGTGCATCTAAAGAAGAAGCTGAGGATATCAAAGCTAAGATTGAAGCAGAGGGTGCTAAAGTTACTCTTAAATAGTATTGATAATAAAATATTATTAGAAATAATGGAGACAACATTTTTATGTTGTCTCTATTGTTTTTGCGATGGGGCGTATATGGAAATTATTAGACTATAAAGCAATAATCAGTGCCTTTTTTTCTTATTTTCTTTACAGCCGCAAAGCGTGTTTAAGAGCTTAGATACCTCGTCCCATGAGCGTTTAATACATAATGCTTTTTTATCAAGCTTTGTATTGCATTGAGTAATATGTTCTATTTTTCTTTTTATTCCCATTTTATCTTTGACACCTGACTTTTATTAGTATATTATATGTTTGAAAGGACGGTTTGGTGTATGAAATATGTATTGATTACAGGGGCAACAAGCGGGATAGGATTAGCGCTTGCAAGAGTTTTTGCCAGAAAAGGATTTAATATAGTGATGGTATCTTCATCAGAGAAACATCTTGTGAGAGCAAGAAGAAGTATGAATGAAAGATTTGAAAATATCAAGACAGAGATAATTGTGCAGGATTTAAGTTTGGCAGGGGCTGCAAAGAGGGTTTATAATAAGGTATCAGAAATGGGAATTAAAATTGATATACTTGTGAATAATGCAGGTTATGGTCTTATAGGCAGTTCGGAAAGTATTGATATGGATAAAGATGAGAAGATGTTGTATCTTAATATAATTACTCCAACATGCCTTTGTAAGCTTTTTCTTAAGGAAATGTATAAAAGAGGGAAAGGAAAGATTTTAAATGTAGCATCGACAGCTTCTTTTCAGCCAGGACCATATAATTCGACTTATTTTGCAAGTAAATCATATCTTTACAGTTATAGCAGGGCAATAAGACATGAAGCAAAGGGACGTGGGGTTCAGGTATGTACATTGTGTCCAGGTACTACAGGAACAAGATTTTTCCAAAAGGAAGGAATCAATACTCCTATATGGGCTATGTCTGTAGGAAAAGTTGCTGAATACGCAGTTGAGGGACTTGAAAATAATAAAGAGGTGATAATTCCGGGAACATGGAATAAAATTTTTCGCATAATACCTTCGACATTAAAGCTTAAGGTAATTTCAATGATGAAAATCAAAGGGCATTAATATTCACAGTATTTATAATAAATTAGGAGGAGTTTATTTATGATTGAGGTTAAAAATAATTTTTATGTGCTTAGCACAAATAAGACGACATATAGTTTTAGAGTTACAAAACTTGGGTATTTAGAGCATTTGTATTATGGGAGACGCATTGACAGCAGTGATATGGAGGCATTTTCAAGGAAACATGTTTTTGTGCCTGGAGGTTGTGTCAACTATAATCAGGAGGTTAAAAATTTTTCACTTGAAGATATTAAGCTTGAAATGTCCTCATATGGTAAAGGTGATATACGTGAGCCTTTTATTGAGGTAGTACATGCTGATGGCAGTTTTACATCTGACTTTCTATTTGAAAGAGCAGAAATTGTAGAGGGGAAGGCTGAATATGAAACTTTGCCGGGGTCTTATGATGAGAATGGCAAAGTACAACATCTTCTTGTTGTTTTACGTGATTCATCATATAATCTTACGCTTGAGCTTCATTATTATATATATGAAGATTGTGATGTAATATGCAGAAGTTCAAAGCTTATTAATAACAGTGAAGAAACGGTGAGATTAAACAGGCTTATGAGCAGCCAGCTTGACTTTGAAGATTCAGGATATATATTTACAAGCTTTAATGGAGCATGGGGAAGAGAGATGCAAAAATATGATGTTCCCGTTTGTGCAGGAAAATATGTTAATTCTTCTTATACAGGTACATCATCATGCAGAGCCAATCCTTTTGTAATGATTAGCAAGGAAGATACAAGTGAAGAGTATGGTGACTGTTATGGTATAAATTTAATTTATAGCGGTAATCATTATGAAGCTATAGAAGTCAGCTCTTTTGGTAAGACAAGAGTTGTGACAGGTATTAATCCACAGTCTTTTTGTTTTGTATTGAATAAAGGAGATGTATTTGAAGCACCAGAGGCTGTTATGACATATTCAGATGCTGGCTTTACAAATATGAGCAGACAGATGCACAAATTTGTCAGAGAACATATTGTAAGGGGTAAATGGAAGAAAAAGGAGCGTCCTGTACTTTTAAACAGTTGGGAAGCTGCTTACTTTGATATAAATGAAGATAAGCTTGTAGAGCTTGCTAAAGCTGGACGAGATGTAGGAATAGAGCTTTTTGTAATGGATGATGGCTGGTTTGGCAAGAGAGATGATGATACTTCTTCACTTGGAGACTGGTATGTTGACGAAAATAAACTGCCGAATGGTCTTGACGGACTTTGCAGGAAAATAAATGATTTGGGTATTGATTTTGGAATATGGGTTGAACCAGAAATGGTGAACGTGGAAAGTAATTTGTATCGGGAACATTCGGATTGGACTATGGAGATACCAGGTAAACCTCATTCAGAGGGACGAAATCAGAGGATACTTGATTTTGCCAATCCAGCAGTTGTAGATTATATGACAGAAGAACTTACTCGTGTATTTTCTTCTGCCAATATTGCATATGTAAAATGGGACATGAACAGAAACTTTTCTGACATATATTCACAATATCTTCCACCAGAAAAACAGGGGGAGACAGCACACAGATATGTTATAGGATTGTATCATATAATGAAGACGCTGACAGAGAGATTTCCAGATATACTTTTTGAGGGCTGTGCGTCAGGCGGCAATAGATTTGACCTTGGAATATTAAGCTATTTTCCGCAGATATGGGCCAGTGACAATACAGATGCTTTGTGC
Source organism: uncultured Lachnoclostridium sp. (assembly GCA_947178155.1). Classification (GTDB taxonomy): domain Bacteria; phylum Bacillota; class Clostridia; order Lachnospirales; family Lachnospiraceae; genus Butyribacter. The sequence continues at coordinate 14,849 of CAMWXG010000024.1, read as the reverse complement.
CGAGTTAATATGCAGGAGGGATATAGCTATGGCTATCCAATGTCTGCGGTCAGTGCACATGTATCAATATGTCCGAATCACCAGACGTTAAGAACTACTCCTCTTTCGGCACGTTTTAATGTTGCATCATTTGGTGTGCTTGGATATGAGTGCAATCTGTGTGAAATGAGTGAGGGAGAGCTTGATGAGATTAAAAAGCAGATTGATTTATATAAAAAATGGCGTGGTATTTTGCAGTATGGGGAGTTTTACAGAGGCAGAACAGGCAATATTCATGAATGGACATGTGTATCAGAGGATAAGAAAAATGCTGCAGGAATGTTGATGCGTGAGCTTTTTGAAACTAATGCCCAACCAATGCATTATAAGGCAAGAGGACTTGATAAGGACGGAAGATATCATTTTTACAACAGGGAAACTTATTATGATGTTAAGGAGTATGTAAATGGTGTGGCAGCAGGATTTCAAACTCCAAAGGGTGAAGAAGAAGAGTATGATATAAATGGGGATGCACTGATGTATAGAGGTGTAAAGTTAAGATATGAATTTGCAGCAGTTATATATAATCATAGAGAAAAATATTCTATGGATTTTGCATCAAGAATGTACTTTATGGAAGGTAGATATTGACCGATAAAATATAAGAGAATATGATTTAAAAGTAAATAAAATGGAGGTGTTGTATGCAAAGATTTAGAAAGAAATTGCAAGAAACAATAGTTGCAGTTGTACTCATTGAAGCATTATTATTTTCAATAGTGTCAGTAAATAATACAATTACTGTAAAGGCTGCTTCTTTTGTTTCAGAGCATGGAAGACTTGCAGTTAAAGGGACAAAGCTTGTTGATAAAAATGGCAATGAAGTACAGCTTAAGGGTGTAAGTACTCATGGAATCAACTGGGATGTTGGTTATCCATATGTAAATGAGGAAGCTTTTAAGACGATACGTGATAGCTGGGGAGTAAATGTAGTCAGGTTTGCCATGTATACAGAAGATTATAATGGATATTGTGTGACTGATGACGAAGGGCGTAAGAAGTTGCTTGAGACTATAGACATAGGCGTTAAGGCGGCAAAAAAATTAGGGATGTATGTTATAATTGACTGGCATGTCTTAAATGATTTGACACCTCAAAAATATCAGAAGCAGGCCATTACATTTTTTAAGAAAGTAAGTAAAAAATATGCTTCATATGAAAATGTACTTTACGAGATATGCAATGAGCCAAATGGTGGTACCTCATGGAAAGATATTAAATCGTATGCGAAAAAAGTAATAAAAACTATTAGGAAAAATAGTAAAAAAGCTATTATAATAGTAGGGACACCAACATGGTCACAAGATGTTGATGTTGTGTCAGGCAGTCCATTAAAAGGATATTCAAATATAATGTATACCATGCATTTTTATGCTGCTACCCATAAAGACAGTTATATGGATAAACTAAAAACTGCGCATGACAATGGGCTTCCTGTTTTCTGCACAGAGTTTGGCACAACAGAAGCAAGTGGCAATGGCGCGTATGATTTTGACAGTGCCAACAAATGGATTAAGCTTATGGACAGCTACAATATGAGCTATGTATGCTGGAGTCTTAGCAACAAAGATGAAAGCGCATCACTTCTTAAATCTACATGTACAAAAACTTCAGATTTTAAGTCATCGGACTTATCAAAGCAGGGTAAGTGGCTTGTAGATAAATACAATGAATAAGAAATGAAAGGTAAAGAGGTTGGGATATGGAACTTGTAAGTTTTTTAAAAGATTCATTAAATTACCCTTTATTTTTCTGGATATTTTTAGTAATATATATAGTAGGCTACAAGAGTGGAATATAGATGTATGGGAAATTTTGAAAAGTTAGGAGGAGATTATTATGAGAAGCAATCTAAAAAAATGCGTTAAGAAGTGGATGGCATCAGTTGTTTCAGTGGCACTTGTATTTAGTATGTCACCTGTAAGTATGTCAAAAGTAGCTGAAGCAGAAGGAATTGGACAGCAGGAAAAGACAGAATCAGAAACAGTGAGAAATGTTTGCTTTGGGGCGGCAAGTGGTATACATGTAAATGATATTGCAAAAGTGGTATTTTCAGTTTCAGAATTTGATAAGAGGCAAAATGTATCAAGTGATGATGCAAAAGTAGGGACTGTTGAAGCATCTCAAAAGAGTTGGGTTGCTACAATGAAGACGACAGATGATAGTCTTGAAGCGCGTCTTAGTGATACTAACGTAGAAAAGATTACGGCTGTAAAAGGATATGATGATTACAGTGGTTATGACAGTAAAATTGTACATATAGAACATAAATCAGGAGCTTCTGTACTTTCTGATGCTACACAGACATCAGCAGTTATTGCAGACATTACAGGCAATGTTATATATTATGGAAAGCTCAATGATGCAACTGCAGATATATCAGATTTTATACTTCCAAAAGGGCTTGCACAGGGAAAATATAAGCTGTATGTATTTGCAGAAAAGGTTTCATCATATACAGATTCAGGATTTAAAGCTACTGCAACGGACAGAATTTCTGATATAGGTGAGCCTATAGAAATAGAAGTTCTGGATTCACTTAATCTTTATGTTGAGCTGGATTGGCCTGAATTTAACAGTGTACCTGATACAACAGCAAATATTTATATTAGCAAAGATAATAATTATTCAGAAACTGTAAGTGGTTCAGCTATAAGCTGGAGTGAAGGTGATTCATCAAATGGTGTGTCAAATGAAGAAATAGATGTATTTGAATTTAATAGAAATTATACTGCCAATATAAGCTTGCAGACAAAAGAAGAACTCTATATGAGTGATAATGTCAAAGTGTTTTTTGGCAACAGACAGGCGCAAATATCTTATTTAGGAAGTGGAAATTTAGAAATAAGCTATACATTTGATAAGATTACAATAGAAAAAATTATTATAGGCGGAGAAGTTAAAGATGGAGAAGTAGTTTTAAATGCCTATTTTGATACTTCCAGACCAGTTAAAGTGGATGCTTCCAAATATGACTGCAAATGGTATTTGGGTTCAGCAGCAGATGATGGTAGTATGAACGATGCGAATTGCAATTTATCAGAGTATAGAATAGGTTCAGCAGATTATAATTCATATATAAAAGTAGAAGTTTCTATAAATGGAATCATACCAGAGGCAAGGGTGACATCTGTGCCAATAAAAGTGACTGATAGTAAATTAAATGTTGATTTTATAGTAGGGGTAAATAAAAATAATGAAACATATAAAGCTAAAGAAGATGGTGTTATTTCAGGTATGAAATCAGGCATGGTATGTACACATGTTGAAAGTGGTGAAAGTATTCAGCCTGATGGAAATGGAATGGTATCAGGGCTTGCAGCAGGTCAATATAAAGTAAGTATAGATACATCAAATTTGCAGACACCAAATACAACACCAGTAGCACCAAACACTACCTCTCCAGCATATTTAGGTATGGAAACAGAACTTAATGAGGTATATGCGGAATATGTTATAAATGAAGGAAGAGCAATTAATGTGGGCTTTAATAGTGCTGGCGGAAGTGATGTATCAGCAGTGAATGGTTTATCATATGGAGATAAAATAAATAAGCCAGTTGAACCTGTAAGAGTGGGTTATTCATTTAAAGGCTGGTATAAGGACTGGCAGCATACTGTTTTATGGGATTTTGACAATGACACAGTACAAAATGATATAACATTACATGCAAAATGGGAAAAGAATGCAGAAAATAGTGATAACACAGGAAATAACGGAAGTACAGGAGATAATACAGGCAGCAATGACAATAATACAGGAAACAATGGCAACAATACAGGAAACAGTGGAAGTACAGGTAATAGTTCTGGTGGAATGGCTAATTATCCAACAGGTTCTGGTGGAAGCACAGGTGGTGGTTCACAATCAGGGGCATCTACAGCTACACCAAGCTCTGCACCTTCTGCGGCGCCAAGTTCTGTACCTACAACAGCGCCAAACAGTACACCAGTGGTAACACCTGCTCCTTCAGTAGATGATATTCAGAGTGAAACACCTGATGTAGATTTGCCAGACAATGCTAAGGATGATATAAATAATAATGAATCATCTCAGGAACCTGTTAAAGAGGGTGAAAAAGCTGTAGTAGATGGGACAGAATATACATATGGAAAAGATAATACTGTTGAGATATCAGGACAGAGTACAGGTGTTTCAAAGAAAGTTACTATACCTGATACAGTTAAAATAGATGGCAAAACATATAAGGTTACAAAAATCTCAAGTGGTGCATACAGTGGTACTAATATAGAGAGTGTTACTCTTGGAAACAATATTAAAACGATTGGTACAGGTGCATTTAAAGATTGTAAAAAGCTTACAAGTGTATCATTTTCAAGCAGTTTAACAACAATAGGAAAGGCATCATTTAAGAATTGCACAAGTTTAAAAAATGTTTCATTCCCTTCAAATATTAGGAAGTTGGGCAATAATTCTTTTGAAAACTGTACAAATCTTAGCAAAGCTACACTTCCAAGCAGTGTAAAAACAGTAGGAATGAAAGCATTTAAAAATTGTAAATCTCTTAAGAAGTTTACAATAGGAAAAGCAGAAGTTAAAAAGGCGTCTTCTAATAAAAAAGGACTTAAAAGAGGAACAGACATTTTGCTCACAGGAACAGAAGGACTTGATGATGAGGGAATACTTCTTCTGGGAGCAGGAAAAAGCGCAAAAGTCAGCATAGGAGCAAGCGCACTTGAAAATTGTGTAAATTTGCGTTCTGTTATAATAAATAGTCAGGTTACAAAGATTGGTAACTCTACTTTCCAGAATTGTGTCAAACTTGCCTCTATATTAGTTAAGTCACTTAAATTAAAGAAAGTAGGAAATAAATCACTTAAGGGTGTAAGTAATTGTAAAATATCAGTTCCATCTTCAAAATTTAAACCATACAGTACTTTGTTTAAAAATAAAGGGCAAGGCAAAAAGGTGGTTATAGCAAAGAGCTGATAATGGAGGAATATTTGTATGAGCGAGGAATATCGTATTGTACTTGAAGTTGACGAAAGTGATGATTCAGAAAATAGAATACATTTAAATGAAGATAGATATTTCCTTACAAAGTTCCATAAATATAAAAATATATGTATACAGTGTCATGATAATCCCGATGCAGATGCACTTGCATCGGGATATGGACTGTATCAGTATTTTAAAAGTCGTGGACAAAATGTTAGATTTATTTATTCTGGCAGAAATCGTATTTCAAAGTCAAATCTTGTATTGATGGTTGAAGGGCTTAATGTGCCGATTGAATATGTACAGGAGGCACCGGAATGTGACATACTTATTACTACAGATTGTCAATATGGAGCAGGTAATGTAACACGGTTTGAAGTTCCAAAAGTTGCAATGATAGATCATCATCAGTGCGGAATTATGCAGAATGAGAATTATCATATAAGAAGCAATATAGGAAGCTGTGCAACAGTTGTATGGGATTTGCTTGCAGCAGTTGGGTTTGATGTTAATTTAGACATAAAGTTGTCTACGGCATTGTATTATGGGCTATTTAGTGACACTAATCAGTTTGAAGAGATATTTCATCCATTAGACAAGGACATGAGAGACAGTTTAAACAAAGATGAAGCATTATTGTTTAAGCTTATGAATACTAATTTGTCACTTAAGGAGCTTAGCATTGCAAGTGAAGCTCTTACAAAGCAGATATATTCAAAGAAAAATAGGTTTTCTATAATAGAAACAGATTTTTGTGATCCTAATATTCTTGGTATAGTGAGTGATTTCGTAATACAGGTTGAAGAGGTTGATATGTGTGTTGCATTTAACCTGAATCATGGCGGATATAAACTTTCAGTTAGAAGCTGTGTACGTGAAACCAAGGCAAATGAGCTTGCAGAGTATATATGCAGAGGAATAGGAAATGGCGGAGGTCATTTGACGAAAGCAGGCGGGTTTATTTCAAAGGATTTATTTCAAAAAGTATATGGGGATAGGAAATTATCAGAAGTTTTAATTGAGTTGGTTAATAATTACCATGCGGAATTTAAAATAATTTATGCAAAAACACAGACAGTAGACATGTCTGGAATGAGGAAATACAAGAAAAAAGATATGGTAGTAGGTGTTGCAGTTGCTTCAGATTTTTTAAAAATTGGTACTCCTATACTTGTTCGTACCCTTGAGGGAGATGTAAATCTTATTGTTAAAGATGGTTTATATCTTATGATTGGAATTGAAGGGGAAGTCTATCCTATACTGAAAGAGAAATTTGACAAGACATATAAATATGTAGAAGAAGAAGCTGTTATGAATATGGAATATGCACCAACCGTCAGGGATAATGTGTGTGGAGATGTCTATCAGCTTATTAGATATATGAAAAGCTGTGTAGCAACAGGTGTTTCAAAAATTTATGCAAAAGAGCTTACAAGAAATGTAAAAGTATTTACCGCATGGGACGATAATAAATATTATAAAGGTGTAAAAGGTGATTTTCTTGTTGTGCGTGAAGATGATGAGCATGATATATATGTAGTCCGCAGAGATATATTCTTTAAAACATATGAATTGACAGATTAGATGGGGATAAATATGAAATATGCAGCATTTATAAGCTACCGTCATGGGGATATTGATGAAAAGGTAGCTATGCAGATACATAAACAAATCGAGCAGTATCGCATACCGCATAAACTTGCTAAGGCATTAGGTAAAAAAAGTGTTGGTAAAGTATTTAGAGATGCAGAAGAGCTTAAAGCTGCCAGCGATTTATCTGCTATTATAAGAGATGCTTTAGATGAAACAGAGTGGTTAATTGTTATATGTACAAAGAGATTTCAAAAGTCTGTATGGTGTATGGAAGAAGTGGAATATTTTGTACAGATACGTGGACGCGAGAAGATTATTGTAGTTTTGGTTGAGGGAGAGCCTGATGAGAGCTTTCCTAAAATACTTACTGAAATTGAGAGAGATGGCAAAATCGTATCAATAGAACCGCTTGCGGTAGATATAAGGGCGGAATCAGAAGCGCATATTATCAGTAATGTAAAAAAAGAGAAGTTTCGTTTTCTTGCTGCTATGCTGGATGTGGACTATGATGATTTGCGTCAGAGACAGAGAGAACGAAAGCTTAGGGCAATTTTAGTTGCATCTGGAGGTGTTGTTTTTGCTACAGGCATATTTGCCTTTGTAGTGATGTGGAAGAATTTTGAGCTTAGTAATGCATATACTGCATTGGATAATTCAATGCAGCAGGCATTAAGAGGACAGTCATATTATTTGTCAGAGTATGCCAATGAAGCATATGATAATGGAGACAGGAAGACAGCTGCGATGCTTGCGCTGGAAGCGCTTCCAGAGGATTTGAATAATCCTGAACGTCCGTTTGTTTCGAGCGTTATGAGGTCATTAACACAGGCAGTAGGAGTATATGATTACAGTATTGGATATAAAGCGGAACAGTCAATAGATATGGAAGAGGAGGCGTATGACACAAAGGTTCAGGTAAGCAGTGATAATAAAATAATATTGATAGAAAAATACTATTATGCCGCTAATAATATGCTTAAGCGGCATATATACATATATTCACTTGAAGATACAAAGGAAATTGTGTCTTATGAAGCTAAGGATCTTAACAGAGCTTATTATTCAGAGGATACCAGGTGTTCATATCTTCTCAATGACAGCTCAACATTAGTATATGCAGGTTCAAGTGGAATTACAGCTGTTGATATATATACAGGAAAGACATTATTTACAGGAAGAAATGTTTCGGAGCTTACAGTAAGTGATAAAGAAGATATTATAGCAGCTATTGATTATGAAGATGGTGGTCTGTATTCATATAATCTGGAGGGAGAACTTCTTTTAGAGTGTGATTTGGGAAATGATATAGAATATACACTTTATGATATAAGCCCTGACAGTTCAACATTTGTTTTGTCGGCAGGCACAGCAAGCAGGGATGGAATATTGCTTGTTGACAGTAAGAACGGCGAAAATATATTTATTGACCAGTTGGGGGAATGTAACAGTATTTTATTTTCAGATGATGACAAGCTGTGCTTTTTGCGTACTGATAATGAAGCAGAGATTAAACATATAGTTGAGTATAATATTAAAAAGGGTGAAGAAAACTATTTGTGTGATGCTGATTGGAATCTAAAGAATATGGAACTTTCAGGCAGAAATACATGCTTTTATTATCATAATGAAAAGCTATATGAAGTTGATAATAATTCCGGGGATGTTATATGGAATTACACATTTGCGTCTAATGTAATATCAGTTAAGTCATCTAAAGGTTATTTTGGTGTATCTTGTGAAGATGGTACTGTATATTTTTTTGATGCAGAAAAAAAGGATATTTTAAATAAGCAAAATGGAAATGGTGAGCCTTTTTATCTTATATATATGAATGACACATTTGCATGTCTTAGAGATTACTGGGGACAGTTTGTGCGTATATACCGAAATGAAGAGCAGGTATGGGAAGATGTTAAAACAAGGGATATACTTGAAGGTTATGAAAAACTTCCACGTAAATGGCATACTTGTTCATCTTCAGGTGATTATTTTATTATGGGTTTTGAATATGGCGTGCAAAAAACACTAGAAATATTTAATGCAGATACATTAGAATGTGTAAATGATATTTCATTATCAGATTTGGGATATGATTCATTTAATAATATTTCAATAGATGTGCCAAATGGCGATTATTTCAGTATCCATGATTATGAAACACAGGAAAATCTTCATTACAGCAATGATACTGTTGAAGAGCTGTTAAATTATAGTGAAAATTCATATTATTATTATAATGAAGATGGCTCAAAGATATTTGTAACTGATGATAGACAAATTATTGAATATGATGCTGTAACACAGGAGGTATTAAATACATATACAATACCTCAGACATATGATAAGGGAATTGCAATGGGGGATTATATTGTATATAGCAGCAACAAAAGCATACTTATAAAAAATATGTCAGATGAAACAGAAACAATAATAGAAGATGCAGAATTATATTCATTTAATGAAGAGAAGTCAGTGATTTTTTACAGGAATGAAGTTGGTACAAGGTGGTATGTGTATTCTCCAAAGGATAAAGAGATTTTGTGCAAAGGGGAAGCAGGTTTGTATTCATGCACAATGTTTTTTGGAAATGGGCGCTATTTTTTAAATGATTACAGTGAAGTATATGACATGAGGAGCTGGAAAAAAGTGCTTGATATTTCTGAGATAAGCAATGGTGTCTATGGCGTGGAGACAACTGATGAAATACCATACTTTGTTGTATGGTATCAGGACAGCGAAGCAAAAAGTACAGGAAAAGCTAGTGGCTCTAATATAGCATATCTGTATGATAAAAAGAATCCGGAAGAAGTCGTTGCAGAAATACCAAATTATGTGACAACTACAGATGATGGAAGTGTGGTAGTATATGATGGAGCACAAAAGCTTTATAAAGTTCCACTTTATACCGCTGCTGATATAGTAAAGAAAGCAAAAGAATATGTGGGTGATGCGGAGTTTTCAGAGTATCAGAAAGAACAATATCATATTTATACAGAGTGATAGAAAGAGGATTTATATGATTACAAAGGATATAGACAATCTTGATTTGGAACAAATCGCTGAGTCAGGTCAGTGTTTTAGATGGAAAAAGCTTGACGAAAATGGGTATCGTATAATTGCCTTTGGCAGCTATCTTGATATATATCAGGATGGAAACCATTTTGAGCTTTCATGTACAGAAGACGAGTTTGAAAGAATATGGAGAGGATATTTTGATATAGATACAGATTATGCTTCTCTTATAGCGCGAATTGATGATAATGATACATTTCTTAAGACAGCAGCAGAATATGGAAAAGGCATACGTATACTTAATCAGGAGATATGGGAAATTGTTTTATCATTTATCATATCACAAAATAATAATATTCCAAGAATAAAAAAGGGAATAGAAGCAGTATGCAGTGAATATAAAGTTCAGTCAGACAGACTTATAGATACTGATATGTATATGCTGCCATATCCCAAAGATGTAAAAAATGGTGGACGTGACAGCTTGTCAAGTTTAAGTTTGGGATATCGTGATGAATATATATGGAATATGTGCAATTATTACATAGACAATCCAGACTTTATAGACAAGCTAAAAGGTCTGTCATATGATGAAGCGATGAAATATCTTATGTCATTTAAAGGAATTGGAAAGAAAGTAGCTAACTGTATATGTCTGTTTGGACTGCATCATCTTGATGCGTGTCCTGTTGATGTTTGGATGAAAAAGATAATTGATGAAGAATATAGCGGTATTATGCCAGAATGGATGACAGATGAATATGCGGGCGTATATCAGCAATATACATTCTTTTATAAAAGAAGCGGGGTAAATTAATGTTCGGAGGTAAGAGAAGAAAGGCTGAGAGGTCACTTGAGGAATTGTGGAATACTATGGAAATGAACTGCCGCAACAATTATAAGGATATGGCACAGGATGATTTAAAAGAATATGAAGAGAAATTAAATTCATATTATAATGAGAAAATAATTACAGAAGAATATTATAAAAGAAATGATGTAAGACTTAAAAATAAAAAAGAGGAATTAAAGAATTATAATCATAGCCAGCATATAGGCTGGTAGGAGGGGTTATGTATAAAAATATTGTCTTTGATTTATATGGTACGCTTATAGACATACATACAGATGAGGAGAAGCCAGTTGTATGGGAGAAATTAGCCCTTTTATATGGATATAAAGGTGCTGTATATACACCAGAAGATATTAAAAAAGATTACATCAAATATGTTGCAGAAGAAAAAGCAGAGGTTCATAATAAATATCCATATTATTATAAGATTGATATTCAAATAGGAAATGTATTTACAAAGCTTTTTCAAGCGAAAGGCGTAAATCCAACTGACAGGGATATTGAAGAAATTGCTGCTTTATTCAGAGGTATTTCAACAGATAATATAAATCTTTATAGTGGTGTAACTGACCTTTTAAAAACACTTAAGGAAAATGGCAGAAGGCTGTATCTTTTATCAAATGCACAATATCTTTTTACCATAAATGAAATGAAGCTTTTTGATATATATAAATATTTTGATAATATATTTATAAGTTCAGAATATTTAGTGTCTAAACCTGACATACATTTTTTTAATATTTTGGTTAATAAATGTGGACTTAATAAATCAGAAACTATTATGATAGGAAATGAATATAAAAGTGATATTAAAGGTGCATATGGAGCTGGAATTGACAGTATATATATTAGGCAGGAAGAAATGCCTGAAATAGAAGAAGAGTTAAAGTCGAAGTGGAATATAATGGAAGGTGAGATTTGGAAGATAGGGGAATATTTGCTTTAAGGATACAAGTGAAACACTTTGGTTACGATTCACAGCTGATTAAGTTCGAGGATTTTTGGCATGATTTATGCCCAAAATACGAGTTTTGCGGCGCCATTTTGCATGATTTTTCGCAAAATGTGTGCATTTCAGCGCTGCTTGTTACTATGAGCGGCGTGGCCGTGAATGGTAACACACTTTGAGATTGCTGGAATTAAAACACTTGACATATTTTAAGATTCCTAGTAACATATTTGTTGTAATAGCAATAATCATTTGTACAGTATTAGCTGTATATAGTATAGTGAGACTTTTTTAGGTCACACAAAGGGGTACACCACCACGGGCGTAGTTTCTTTGTGTAACCTTTTTTATTTATAGGAAAAGTGCAGCGTTTTGCATATGAATTCACACACAAAAGTTTGTTTCATAAAAAACGTTTGCTTTAAATATTTATTATGTTATTGTGAAAGGAGAGTTAATTATATGGTTCATATTAATGGTGAGGATATTGCTGTAGCAGGCAAGACTTTGCAGGCATATCTTGAGGAAAGTGATTATCCTTTAGAGGGAATAGCTGTTGAGTACAATGAGGAAATTATTCCAAAGAATAAATACAGTGAAACTGTACTTAAGGATGGCGATGTAGTTGAGATTGTAAGTTTTGTCGGTGGTGGTCAGCAGGAGGGGGAAAAAGATACTTTTAAAATAGGCGACAGAGAATTTGATTCTCGTTTTATACTTGGTTCTGGAAAATATTCAATGGAGCTTATAAAAGCAGCTGTCGAAAATGCAGGTGCGCAGATTATTACACTTGCAGTTCGCCGTACTAATACTAAGAAAAATGAAAATATTCTTGATTACATACCAGAAGGTGTAACGCTTCTGCCAAATACTTCTGGTGCAAGAGATGCAAAAGAGGCTGTCAGGATAGCAAGAATGTCGCGCGAACTTGGCTGTGGTGATTTTGTCAAGATTGAAATAATGAAGGACAGTAAATATCTTCTTCCTGATAATGTGGAAACAGTTAAAGCAACTGAAATGCTTGCAAATGAAGGATTTGTTGTACTGCCATATATGTATCCGGATCTTTATAGTGCACGTGACCTTGTAAATGCAGGGGCAGCAGCAGTTATGCCGCTTGCTTCACCTATTGGTTCTAATAAAGGGCTTGCGACAAAAGAATTTATACAGATACTTATAGATGAGATTGACTTGCCAGTTATAGTTGATGCAGGTATAGGAAAGCCGTCACAGGCATGTGAAGCAATGGAAATGGGCGCAGCTGCTATTATGGCAAATACAGCGATAGCAACAGCGGGAAATATTCCTGTTATGGCAGGTGCATTTAAAGCTGCTATTGAGGCAGGAAGAAATGCTTATCTTGCGGGGCTTGGACGTGTTCTTGAGCGTGGAGCATCAGCATCTGATCCACTTACAGGTTTTTTACGGGATTAAAAGAGTAATTTGTGTCAGTGTGCTGCATGGCACAAAACGGTTATATTAACAGTTGAAGAGAGGAACCCCTTTTTGACTATCAGTGTAATACAAAAGCAGCACAGAAATGAGGATATTATGTCAGAAAATCAGTTTTTTGTTGACTCAGACAGGTTGAGTGATGCTGCGCTTGAGCGAAAGCATTTAATAGAAAATGATCCTTCTGCAAGGACGAATCATATGGAATATATGGAGGGAATGGAGCGAATTTCTTCTGATATTTTGGATAAGGTTTTATCAGCTGTAGGCGAATATGACTATGAAAACTATACTGCTAATGATGTCAAAAGGGCGCTTGCCACAGATACATGCAATATAGAAGACTTTAAAGCTCTTTTGTCACCAGCGGCAATACCATTTCTTGAGGAGATGGCACAGAGGGCAAAAATTGAAACAAGCAGGCATTTTGGCAATACAGTTTATATTTTTACGCCGCTTTATATTGCAAATTATTGTGAGAATTATTGTATTTATTGCGGATTTAATTGTTATAATGATATAAACAGAAAGAAACTTAATGCAGAAGAGATAGAACATGAAATGAAAATTATAGCAGGTTCTGGCATTGAGGAAATACTTATGCTTACCGGAGAAAGCCATAGTATGAGTGATATAGAATATATAGGTGAGGCATGCAAACTTGCAAGAAAATATTTCCGAAATGTAGGGCTTGAAATATATCCTGTAAATAGTGATGATTACAAATATCTGCATGAATGCGGAGCTGACTATGTAACTGTATTTCAGGAAACATATGATGCTGATAAATATGAAACGCTTCATCTTATGGGACATAAACGCGTATTTCCATATAGATTTGAGGCACAGGAACGAGCAATCATAGGAGGAATGAGAGGAGTTGGGTTGTCTGCACTGCTTGGTCTTTCTGATTTTCGCAAAGATGCATTTGCAACAGCAATGCATGCGTATTATCTGCAAAGAAAATATCCGCATGTGGAGTATTCATTGTCATGTCCAAGACTTCGCCCGATTATAAATAATGATAGGATAAATCCTCTTGATGTACATGAGAAACAGCTTTGTCAGGTGCTTTGTGCTTATAGAATATTCCTTCCGTATATAGGAATTACTGTTTCTTCAAGGGAGGAAAAGCATTTTCGTGATGGCATAGTAAAGATTGCAGCCACTAAGGTTTCTGCCGGAGTATCTACAGGCATAGGTGACCATGAAAGCAAATATGAAGGCAAAGAAAATATAGATGCAGGAGATGAGCAGTTTGACATAGCTGATGCAAGAAGTTTTGATGAAATGTATGGTGATATGTCAGCAGAAGGGCTTCAGCCGGTGTTAAATGATTATGTATATGTATAAAAAAATATGTGTAACTAACCGTCATCTGGTACAGGGAAGCTTGAGTATCAGGATTGAGCAGATTCTTAACAGTGATAGCAAACCTGATATTGTCATACTTCGGGAAAAAGATATGTCAGAAGAGGAGTATATTGACCTTAGCCATAAAGTTATTGATATCTGTAATAAGTCAGATACATTGTGCATATTGCACTATTTTAAAAATGCAGCGATAAGAATAGGGCATAGAGCAATACATATGCCACTTGCCGCATTTGAAGCTATGACTGAAAAAGAAAAACTAAATTTTGATGTAATTGGGGTATCTATACATTCTGTAACTGATGCACTTAATGCAGAAAAAAAAGGCGCTTCATATGTTACAGCGGGACATGTATTTGTGACAGATTGTAAAAAAGGTCTTGAGCCACGCGGATTAAAATTTCTTAGCGAAGTGTGTGCAGCTGTAAAGATACCTGTTTATGCTATTGGTGGAATAGAAGATAAAAATGCAGGTTTATGTATAGAGGCAGGCGCATCAGGAGTATGTATGATGTCAGGGTGGATGAAATAGTTTGAGTTGAATAAAAGTGTGGAAATTTAAGAAACTTCAATAAGTTTTTTGGATACATCATAAAAAAAGCTGCTATACTTTAGCAA
>CAMWXG010000023.1 GCA_947178155.1 uncultured Lachnoclostridium sp. | reverse complement strand
ATTTTTACGAAATTCTCAAATCCAATTCCAGTTATCCTCTCTACTATGAGTGCCAGTAAATCATAATTAACTGTAGAATATTTATGCTTACTTCCCGGTTCATATAATAATTTAACGTCATAAAGACACGACAAGCTATTTGATAATCCACCGGCATGAAAGGCTTCCTCTGGTATCCAGTCAAGAGCGTAAGAGGGAATTCCACTTGTGTGATTTAACAATTGCTCAATTGTAATTTGAGTTTCAGTTCCCCTATATGTAGGATGGAATTCTGGAATATACTGTTCCACTGGGGAGCCAAAACTTATCAATCCATTATTTTGTAATTGAAGTATAGCCAATCCTGTAAACGCTTTTGAAGTCGATGCCAGTTCATACAAAGAGTTTTCATCTACTTTATTATCACTATTGCAGTAATTCAAAAACACTTCATTTTCATTATCCCATACCGCCACTGAAAGGGCTGGAACACCTGCAATTTTACATACTCGTTCAATATATTCCTGTTCATTATCAACGGAATATTCTATTGCATCATAATGTTTATAAAAAAACGCTGTAAGTATAACAACAATACAACATAAAAGTATTTTTCTTGCTTTTCTAAAAAATCTATAACGAGTATTCTTCACTTATTTTTATCTCCTCAAGAACTATATTATTTTTCAAATTTGGCTCATCAAATTCTTTAGGTTACAATCGCTGATGATGTAAACGAAAAAGCAGTTTGGAGTTTTCCATTAACTGCCCTTTCATTTACATCATTTGCGATTTGTCCTAATTGGACAATGTCGAGTCCGTTAGTTGATGTCTATGGATTTTCAATTACTTCTTTTTTGATATTGAAGTTCTAAAAACTGAACTTCATAGTTGACCGTTACACAACGATTGCGCTTGAGACGTGTAAGTATATTGCCGGAAAATCCAGCCTTACGCTGTAAGTCAGAGTTAGACAGATTCTTTTCTATCATTAAATGAAAGAGTTTTTTATAATTAACAGCCATTATAGACCTCCATTCTTTGACTTTTTTATTGTATCACGGAAAAGTGAGAAATGCAATGCGTTAGTGTATATTGAACAGAATAAATGCATGAATGAAATATTATAGTTTTTGACACAATTTTTTAAAAAAGTATCCTCATGGTTTGCACACACGTAAAAGGCAATTTTCAAACACACTTTAATTACTTCAATATTTCACCTAATAGTTCCATCAATTTAGGTATATCAATAGGTTTTGCTACATGTCCGTTCATCCCTGCCTCAAATGCCGCCTTTTTGTCCTCATCAAAAGCATTGGCAGTCATTGCAACAATAGGAATATTAGAAAGCTCTGGATTATCTATTGCGCGGATTTGTCTTGTTGCCTCATAACCATCCATAATCGGCATCTGAATATCCATAAGAATAAGATCATACTGACCAGGCTGAGCTGTTTTCATCATTTCTACTGCGACAATTCCATCATCTGCTACATCCATAATAAAGCCTACTGCCTGTAAAATTTCTACAGCGATTTCCTGATTAATCTCATTATCCTCAACAAGAAGAATTTTCTTTCCTGTAAAAGAAACAGTATCTTCGGAAGCTGTTTCTTTTATTTCAGAAATCATAAAGGGCGATTCCAGAATTTCTCTAAGTTCTGACAGAAAAATAGGTTTTGAGCAAAAAGCAGTAACTCCCGCATTTCTTGCTTCCTCTTCAATATCAGACCAGTCATATGCAGTTAGGATGATAATAGGTGTGTCTTCTCCTATTATACCACGGATTCTCCTGACAACTTCAACTCCGTTCATATCTGGCATCAGCCAGTCTATAATATACGCTGCGTACCTATCATTTTGTTCTGCTGCCAGCTTGGTACGAAGTACTGCCTCTTTGCCGGAAGTCGTCCAGTCTGGACGCATTCCTATAGTAGAGAGCATTTTTGTCACGCTTGAGCATGTATTAAAATCGTCATCTGTTACAAGTGCCCGCAGTCCCTGCAGCTCTGGAATTATCTCCTGCCTAATTGGGCTGGAACAAGTTTTAAACTGTAATGAAACAGTAAAGATTGTTCCTTTTCCTTCTTCACTGGCAACCGAGATTTTACCACCCATCATATCTACAATATTTTTGGTTATAGCCATTCCCAGCCCGGTACCTTGGATGCCGCTGATGGTACTTGTCTTTTCACGCTCAAAAGGTTCAAAAACATGTTCTAAAAAATCTTTGCCCATACCAATACCTGTATCTTTGACCTGAAAATCATAGGAAGCACAACCATCTGGCGCATTCCCTTTCTGCAAGATACGGACACTTACAATACCACCAGGCTTTGTGAATTTCATAGCATTACTCAGCAGGTTAAGCAAAATCTGATTAAGTCGCAGTTTATCACATAAAATATGTTCATTTATCACATCAGCAGTATCAATATAAAACTCCAGTTGTTTTGATGCAATATCTGACTGCACGATGGTCTTTAGGTCATGCATAACTTCTGGAAGGGATGTTTCTTTTTCTTCAATTTTTACCTTACCACTTTCTATGCGGCTCATGTCCAGCACATCATTGATTAGGCTAAGAAGGTGATTGCTGGATGTAGAAATTTTTGACAAATAACTCTGAATCTGTTCTTTGTTTTCAATATGAGCTGCAGCAAGAGAGGTAAAACCGATAATAGCATTCATTGGAGTGCGGATGTCATGAGACATATTATTAAGAAATGTTGTCTTAGCACGGTTGGCATGCTGTGCAGCAACGAGAGCATCCTGAAGATCCTTTGTTTGCTGTTCCAGTTTTTCTTTCATATTTTGTTCATCATCAATATCCACAAATAATCCAACAAAAGTAATAGGTGAACCGTCATCTCTACGAGACAGACGGCCAGCCGCATGAAACCATTTCAAACCAGCGTTTTTAGTATAAAGCCGATACTTTACATTGTATGTTTTCTTTCCGGTATAATCTTTTACTGTATTCCAGTATTCTTCAATAATCTGTTCTTTATCCTCTTCATATAGCAGATCAGACCAAGATTCCAGTCTGTTAGGAAAATCTTCATCATTTTCGTATCCAACCATTTGTCTAAATACATCTGACCATGTACATGATATTAACTCTGACTTATCATTAAACTCCATACTCCAGAAACCTGACCTAATGGCAGCGTGGATATTGTCCATTGCTACCTGCTCTCGCTCAATTTGTTCAAAAGCAGCTCTTATCTGGTTTCCGTTTGCCTTTTCCTGTTCAAGGAGAAGTTTAGCATTTTTTATGGAACGATGAATTAATATAAGAAATACCAAAAGCATCACAACCATTGTAATTATGATTTGGATAATTCCACGCTTCATCATCCCAGAGCTGATAGAACTAATTTGGCTGCTTATTACATTATTACGAATTAGTATAGTTAGCATCCAGTCTGTGCCATCAACAGGAATATAACAAAGTACTTCTTGGGAACCGTGATAATTGAAAGAAACCTTACCTGATTTTTTATTTTTAAAGTCTTCCTTTATCTGTTCAAAGTCATAACCCTGATCTATATTGGCATCTTTTAGCGCAGAAAGGAGATTTTTTCCTGCTTTTACATTTCCGAAATCTTCATTGATAAGGCATTCACCGTTTTGGTAGTATAGGCTGCAAAATGTCTCATTATTATTTGTATGAAGTGTAAGGAAGCTTAGCATATCATCTATGTTAAGCTGTATAAAACAAGCTTTGATTCTTACTTCCTGAAAAGTAATGTCATTTACAGGAACTGCCAGGATAACCTGCTTTTTTTCTTCATATAAATTTGATGTTATAATTGTAGGTTCTGTTAGTTCACCAGACAGGAAGCTATATTTGATAAGACCTGATGCTGTATTTTGTTCTGTATAAACGTTTCCATTATCATCTGCAAGTGCAAACTCATCCACTCCATATAGTTTTTTGATCATTCCAAGAAATTTTCGTAAATCTGTTTGGGATTTAGGATTGGTATCTTTAAGTAGGGCAAGTGAATTGTTTATGTAGGTAAAATTATTTTCTATTTCCTCTGAAATTACCTGGGCCCTTCGTCCTGCCAGTTCTTCCAGATAAAATTTACTTACTCTATTTACAGCCTCATTGGTACCAGTTCTTGCGCTATTTGATACCCAGACCGTTGTAATAAGGAGAATCACTGCAATGATGATTCCTCCAAATACAGCAAAAGCAACAGTTTCTTTTTTCTGATTTTTATTTATAGTATTATATTGTGTCTGACTCATTTTCAATCCTCACATTTCTTACTCAACCTCACCATACAGGGTATGAAGAATCGCTGCTGACTTATCCTGATAAATGATAGTTGTTATTTCACTTGTCTTTTATATCAATGCTATTTAGATAGGTTAGAACCATATTTAATATAGCACAATTTAAAGAAAATGTACAGAAAAGTGTTAAGTGAGTATCTGTCGTATAATAAAAATAGGAATAAACAATACAAAAATAGTATAGATTTTTTGGAAATGAAGATATCATACAAGAAATCATTAAAATTTTTGAGTATAATATAGTGTGTGAGGAGGTGTTATTATGCAGAAAGAAATACGAACAGTTTGCTATGATGATGAGCTACATCTTGAAGCATATCGTTTTGAAGGAATTGTACAGCCATTCCCTAATCATTTTCATGACTACTATGTGATTGGTTTTATAGAAGCAGGAACACGTTGTTTATCCTGCAAGAACAAGGAGTATACTATAGGTCAGGGAAACATTCTTTTATTTAATCCAAATGATAATCACAGTTGTGTGCAATGTGACGGCGGGACGCTTGATTATAGAGGTTTGAATATTTCAAAAGAAACAATGATGTCATTAACAGAAGAAATAACAGGGCAAAGGATATTGCTTGGTTTGTCGGAGAATGTCATTAAAAATGATGAGCTAAGTCTCTATCTCCATTCTTTACATCAGATAATTATGGATGGCTCAAAAGAATTTGAAAAAGAAGAAATACTTTTGCTTTTTATTTCATTACTTATCGAACAATACGGACAGCCTTTTTTAAGTTGTATTCCAGAGTGCAGCAAAGAAATAGAGAATACATGTATATTTATTGAAGAACATTTTGCAGAGCATATTACATTGGAAGGATTGTGTAAATGTAGTGGTTTTAGTAAATCTACATTGCTTCGTGCGTTTACAAAGCAAAAGGGAATTACACCATACAGATATCTTCAAACGATTCGTATAAGCAAAGCAAAAGAACTGTTAGAGCAAGGTGTATCTTCAGTTGATGCAGCTATACAGACAGGGTTTTCAGATCAGAGTCATTTTTCAAATTTTTTTAATATGTTTATAGGATTATCGCCTGCCGCATACAGACGTATTTTTAGGGAGGGCGGAAAGAATAATGGATAAAAAAACTACCACAGGGCATATTACAGCTCTGATAACGATTGTGATATGGGGAACTACCTTCATATCTACCAAAATACTGCTTGCAGATTTTACACCAATAGAGATACTGTTTTTTAGATTTTTACTTGGATTGTTTGTATTGATAATTGTTTATCCAAAACGCTTAAGATTAAAATATAAAAAGCAGGAGCTTACATTTGCTGTGGCGGGGCTGTGTGGTATATGTTTATATTATCTGCTCGAAAACATAGCATTAACATATACAATGGCTTCCAATGTTGGTGTTATTATTTCTGTAGCTCCATTTTTTACTGCCGTTTTATCTCATATTTTTATGAAAACAGAAGAAAAACTAAAAGCACAATTCTTTGTAGGTTTTATTGTGGCTATGATAGGAATATGCTTTATAAGTTTTAACGGCTCAAAATTGGAACTAAATCCTCTGGGGGATATTTTGTCTATTGTTGCGGCATTCGTATGGGCAGTTTATTCATTACTTACACGCAAAATCAGTAGCTATGGATATAATACTATTCAAACAACAAGGAGGATATTTACATATGGAATTATTTTTATGCTTCCGTTCCTTTTTGCTTTTGATTTTAGCTTGAATGTGCAAAAGTTTGTAAAGCCAGAATATGCCTTGAATCTTATTTATTTAGGTATTGGTGCATCAGCCCTTTGTTTCGTTACTTGGAATTATGCTGTAAAAGTGCTTGGTGCTGTTAAGACAAGTGTTTATATTTATATGGTTCCTGTCATTACTGTTGCCACATCAGTTATCGTGCTAAAAGAAGAAATCACATGGGTAGCTGCAATAGGAATAGGTTTTACATTAACAGGTTTGTTTCTTTCTGAAAGCAGATAAAAAAGCAGCTACACCGCATCACAGAAATTCTCAATTTTCAAACACTAGTACATTGTTGCATTAATTTTGAAGTAATAGGTGCCTGATAATTGGATTATACTAGTGTTGAAACGAGAGGTACTTGTATTAGAATTACTGATACAAGTGGGATATTTTGAGAGGTGAATCAGATTTTATGGGTTCAAAGGATGAAATTGTTCCTTTAATTTCTCAAGCATTTTTTCAGCAATGGGAGTAAATACTTGATATTTTTTCCAGATTAAATATAGTTTTGTTTTAAGTTTTGGAGTGAGAGGACGAAACACCAGACCACTATCAGGACTTGTATCAATTAGATGTTCAAAGGTCAGAAGATATCCAAGTCCTTCTTTTACAAAAAGAGAGCCATTATAGGATAGCCTAAAAGAGCCTTCCAGATGTAGATTGTCTATTTTGTTTCCGCACCATCTGGGAATATCTCTGTACCAACCCTGTTCTGAGCAGAATAATGGAAGTCCAGTCAAATCATCAACAGAGATGGATTGCTTTTTGGCAAGAGGGCAGTTATCAGGCATAACAACACCCCATAAATCTTCTTTTGGAAAGGTAAGATAATGGTATTTATCTGTATTTGGTTCTTCTGCCAGTACAGCAAAATCAATGACACCTTTGTCCAGTTTTTCTGTTACCTGTTCCGTGTCTCCACTGGTGATATGATACCGCAGGTCAGGATAGACGTTTTTGAATGACTTAATTTCAGCGGCAAGATGTCTGATTTGATAGGATTCTGCCAGACCAAAATAGATTTCACCACCCAATACATCGTTCAGCGAGCGAAATTCTTTAGTAATTTTGTCTGCCATCGACACAAGGTCTTCAGCGCGTTTGCGGAGCAGGACGCCTTCTTCTGTCAGTTCTATGTGAAAACTGTGACGTACAAACAATTTTTTACCCAACTCATCCTCCAGTGATTTTAACTGTTTGGAAAGAGTAGGTTGAGTGATGTGCAGAAGCTCTGCCGCACGGGTCATGTTTTCTTCCCTTGCCACAGCAAGAAAATATCGCATAGTTCTTAGTTCCATTGATTTTCTCCTATATGATGATATTCCAAAAAATCATATCATAATATAAATTATAGCTATTAGCGTAAGAGAAGTCAAGCTTTGGAGTGTGTTTTAAATATGAGATAGGCAATAGACATTTTGATGAAATTGTAATATTATAATATTAAGTCGAGACAGGGAACAAGATAACTATTATGAGTACCCTGAAGTTTTGTAGTAAAACAAAAAATTATGTGAAAATGGAGAAAATGATTATGAAGATTAACAACAAAGAAGAATTTGACAAAGTAAATATGTTTGGGACAGGAGCACTTAACGAGGCATTTGCTAAGTATTTTATAGGAGATTCTTTTTTGAATCCACTAACACAACCAGGAGAATCTCCGATATTTCTGGCAAATGTAACTTTTGAACCGGGCTGCCGTAATAACTGGCATATCCATCATGCAGACAAAGGAGGAGGTCAGATATTGATATGTACGGCAGGAAAAGGCTGGTATCAGGAATGGGGCAAGGAGCCAAGAGAACTGAATCCGGGAGATGTAGTTGTAATTGGAACAGGAATTAAACATTTCCATGGGGCATGTGCTGATTCATGGTTTAGCCATATTGCCTTAGAGGTGCCGGGAGAGAATTGCAGCAATGAATGGCTTGAGGCAGTAAGTGATGAACAGTATGACAGTCTTGGAAAATAATTTACAATTTTTCTATCGCAAAGACAAAAAAGCATTGTCTAAATAAATGTAATGGAAACTATTTCAGACAGTGTCAGGAAATTATTATAAATCTTTTATAGCATTATTTTGCATAATGTACTATAATTTTTTTAGTCAGATTAGAGTGTGTTGGTGAATGTAAAAGAGTAGGAAAATATGGAAATGAATAATAGATATGTCAGTGTTGACCGTCAGAGTATATGTATGGGAGATGACTGTACTGCACCAAATGAAAAGTTGCTTCCAATAGGGGAAAAAGATATGCTTTCAGATATATTTCGGATGATAAAAGTTTATCTGCCACAGATGCGTGATGTTATATGGGCTGTTGATTCGGGAAAAAAAGTAATTGGTTATATTATAGTGGGAATTGATGGGCAAGTGCAATATGAGTTATGTATAAAGGACTAGGTTTTCTGTGAACTAGATATAGAAGCTCTTCACTGCAGTTATTTTCATCAGAGAAGCTTTCAGTATTGTGCTGGAAAAGGCTGTGAGATAGTCGAAAAATATCCAGAATGCAGAACTTTGATTGATAAAGTTAGGCGTTGTATGAAGGAGAGGTTTTTAGATGAATTGAAAATAAATAGAGGAAGCTTATGTATTTGGGGAGAGTGGTTTGGAGAACCTCAAGATAATATACATATAATAGAAACTGTCAAATGGGAGGAGAATGAAATTGCTCTGCATTTTAAGGGAGAAGAGTCTTTATATATTAGCAATCCTGTGGGGATAGTCAATGAAAATGAGAGTTTTGTTATTAGAGATGCTGCACAGATACTATGGGTTTGGTATTCTTATGGCAAGGAACATACATATGAGAATTTGTATGTTCGGCAGTATACAAAGAGTGCAGACGGAAAAATTATACGAGCGGAAGGAAAGAGATGTGATATAAAAGATACTGACGGAACTGTGTTTAATCCTATGGGAGAAAATGCGGTTTGTATTGGGTGAAGAGAAAGGAAAATAAACCATATTTATTAACTATGATATCATGAAACTATGAAAAACTGAAAGCACATAAGAAAAATTGTGTCAAGACGTGAGGAGGAAGACAATGCACTTCGTGAAAGCAAAAGGGATATTATCTGCCCAAAATGGAATGAATTTGTACCGTGGATGTTCCCATGGGTGTATTTATTGTGATTCACGAAGTAAATGCTATCATATGGAACATGATTTTGAAGATATTGAAGTCAAGGAAAATGCTATTGACCTGTTAGAGTATGCCCTTGCTCACAAGCGAAAAAAATGTATGATAGGAACAGGTTCCATGACAGATCCATATATTCCTTTGGAGATGGAAATCAGAAATGTCAGAAAAGCTTTGAATTTAATATATGAGCATGGATTTGGATTTACAATAATTACAAAATCAGATCGTATTTTACGAGATTTAGACATTTTACAGAAAATAAATGAAAAGACAAAATGTGTTGTGCAAATGACTTTGACTACTTATGATGAAAATTTGTGCAGGAAAATTGAGCCAAATGTAAGTACAACAAAAGAACGTTTTGAGGTTTTGAACAAATTGCATGATGCAGGTATACCTACGGTTGTATGGTTGACTCCGATTTTGCCATTCATTAACGATACAGAAGATAATATTTCTGGCATTTTAGATATGTGCATTGAAGCAAAAGTTTATGGTATTATTTGTTTTGGTATGGGGCTGACACTTCGCGAAGGAAACAGAGAATATTTCTATGAGCGGTTAGATCGTTTATTTCCAGGATTAAAAGAAAAGTATATACGAAAATATGGAAATCAGTATACGATTGGCAGTCCCAATAATGATTATTTGATGAAAATATTTTATCAGAAATGTAGCAAAAATGGAATTGTTCATAATAATGAGCAGATATTTGAGTATCTGCGTACTTTTGAGGAAAAAAATTTGACTAGGCAATTAAGTCTTTGGGATATTGGATTAAATTAATGTTAGCTTTAATCGTATATAAAGCTAACATTAATTTCTTGACATAAATTGCAATTTATTTCTTTTTTATTGGCAGCATATTAATCATATCCATCAGTTCGTCATCTTCTAATAAATCAAAACGCATATGACAGCAAATGCTTTCTTCTAAATGTACTGTAAGTACATTTAACAAATCTCTAATTTGCGCAAGGGATGAAATCTCTGCATCTAATTCTTTTACTGCATTTTTTAGAATTCCAAACGTTTGTTGATGATGTTTGTCTTGCAAAATGAAAATAATTAAATTATAAGATTTTTTGTTGTTATACAGTTGAATTTGTAATATAATAAAGTCACAAGAAAAAAATATGAGGAGGTCTATTATGTTTAAAGCTATTGTGTTTGATATTGGGCAGACACTGGTTGAGTATAAGATACCATTGAATTGGTCTGAATTATACAGACCTGCATTTGAAAGAGTTGCTGATAAATGTGGGTATGATTTTTCGGATAATCATTATAAGCATGCCAGTTTAGTGCTTGCTAAGTATAATACGAGAATAAATCCGCGGGAGAATGAAGTAACATCCAATCAGATTTTTAGTGAAATTATAAGTGGTATGGATATACCGATGAAGGATATGGAGAAGGTTAAATTCCATTTCTATTCTTACTTCAAAAGAGAGGCTTATGTATACACAGAAGTTGAGGAAACATTAAAAGGGCTTTCTGATGAGGGAATACTATTAGGAACTTTATCTGATGTTGCATATGGCATGGATAATGTGTATGCTTTGGAAGATATTAGTGCGATAATAAAGTATATTGATTATCCATTTACTTCTAATGATGTCGGCTATAGAAAACCCTGCGCAGAAGGATTGAAGTTATTATCAGAAAAAATGCAGATTAGTGTTAAGGAAATGGCGTTTGTTGGTGATGAGGAAAAAGATATAATGTGTGCGATCAATGCAGGTGCATATTCAATTTTGATAAATAGAAGTAACAGCGTTAAAAATTATGGACAAAATAAAGAGATAAGTTCATTGGACGAGTTGCTGATTATGTTTAGTTGATTTTACAGGTTCATAATTTATTGAAAACAATTCTGTAGTCCACTTATGCATTCTAAATTTGAGCCAAAGTTCCCGCAAAGTGGGAAGCAAATCTTGTAAAAAGCAATTTTAAAACACTAGCATAGAAATTATGAATAAAGCAGTTGAAGACTATTCATTATCATACCTTGATTGTCTTTGCATTATTTAATTTTTTCTGTCCAACTGCTCAGTAAACAAACATTTTTAATAGTCTGAAAAGTTTAGCAAATCATCTCTAAATCTTTCCCAATCAAACTTACCTCTTGTTTTTATTTTCTTGACAGCCTTAACTATCATTTCCTTAATAAGTCCAATCTTTCCATTACTGTCTGCCTGATAATAGCTTTCAAAATCCATTCTTATATCAATGATAGCACACGAACCAAGAGATATAATCTGTGTATGTTCTTTCCACATATTTTGCTCATACAATTCTTTTGGAGCAATAATCGGAACAATTCCTATAATCGACAAAATTTCACTATACTCTTTATCCTTAAAAAACTCATGTAAGCTTTGACAATATCTATATACATCATCATCTATACCATAATGATTACTAAAATATGCTGGAGAATTAATATTTAGTTCCATAGTACGCTCCTCTCATGTTATAAAAATTTAAATTGTTATAACGATATAACTGACAAAAAATAGACTCCTGCATAACTTTCTCCATGTACTGTGGCGTAGTGAAGCCAAAATACATCTTCGTCTATAAAATTCTCATTTTTAAAAGTATTCTTAAATATTATGTATGTGATAAAAATATTATAGATGGTCTCTGTGAAATTGTCAATTTTAGTTAGTTATAACTTCATTCTTAAGTATTTTGGATGGTATTTAGATACACTTATTGTTTTTTGGAAAAAAGAATGAGGTTGATGAAGATAGTTGAAGGTATTATATTTGCATTAGAGCATGTCTGAAAATTGCTTTTTGCAAGATGTGAGAATGAATTTTCAAACACGCTCTAGGATATATATATTGTATGAGGAGAATTTATGATGAAATTTATAAATGTAACAGATAAAAATTTTGAAGATATTTTTCAAGTATCAGCAAAATTTGAACAGTGGAGATATGTGAAACATCATATATTTGATATGGTGAATAACTATGTTGCTATTATTAATGAGGGGTATCTTCCGATTCCATTTTTGGTATATGAAAATGATAACATTATAGGATTTGTTCAGATTAATTATTTTGATAAAAAATCGTTATATGAGATTTGCAAATTAATAGTACATGAAACAGAGCAAAACAAGGGATATGGAAAACAAATTTTGTCAGAAATAATTAAATGGCTTTGTATTAAATATGGGAATGGAACAATAACTGCTAAATATAAAATGTCTAATTATATTGCAAACAAATTATTTTTAAGTGCTAAATTTCAAAAATCCAAATTAGGAGATGAAATTGTGGCTACTATGAAAATAAATAATACAGTGGCAAATATACTGACAAAGGCAATTAAGTTATTTTTGGATTATGTAGGAAGAAAGCCTTTAGGAGAAGCAGAGGGTATTGTGGTTTCAGTAGTTGAAGGTAATAATGTGGCATTGAGATTATATGAAAAAATGGGGTTTAAAATAATTGGCAGGGATAAGTATGAACATATAGCTATGAGTAAAACAGTATGAAATTATCATTAATATTGTAATATACTGCAAATAAAAGAGAAAATTGTAATTTATAAAAAAACCGCCAGGACTCTAGAAGTTGGCGGTTTTTTTGAGTAAAGCTGGTGAATAATAATAAAATCTATGGTATAATTTGGGAGAGTTTTATAGGAGATTGCATAGGAAAAATATTAAAAGTAAATAAAAGGGGGATATAGCTATGGAACATATAACACCAATACCAATAGGGATAGAATTTTACAAAGATATGATAAGTGATGGATACTATTATATAGATAAGACCTTGTTAATACGTGATTTGTTGGCACAAAAAAATAAAGTTACATTATTTACTCGTCCAAGGCGATTTGGGAAAACATTATCCCAGAGTATGTTAAAGACTTATTTTGAAAAGGAGCTGCTTGCTGATGGGACAAAAGCAGATAATTCTGTATATTTTAGGGGAAAGCAGATTATGAGTGCAGGAGAAGAATATCTAAAACATATGGGACAGTATCCAGTAATATTTTTATCCTTGAAATCGGCAAAACAGCCAACATATGAGATGGCGTATAGAAGCCTTATTGATGAAATATGGAATGAATTTAGCAGACATATGTATTTACTTGACGGTGATGATATTGAAGAAGGAGTTAAAGAAAAATATAATTCCATATTAAAAGGTAAGGCAGATGATGCCACACTTGCCAAATCAATTGAATTTTTATCACAGTGTCTTGAAAAATACCATAAGCAGAAAGTAATTATACTTATTGATGAATATGATGTGCCACTTGAAAATGCTTATTTCGCAGGATTTTATGATGAAATGGTTTCTTTTATACGCTCCCTGTTTGAGTCTGCATTAAAGACAAATGAAAGTCTTAAAATGGCTGTAGTAACAGGATGCCTGCGTATTAGCAGGGAAAGTATATTTACTGGACTGAATAATTTAAAAGTGGTTTCTGTCTTAGATGATAGTTATTCTGAATATTTTGGTTTTACGCAGAATGAAGTTGATAGCTTTCTTGAAACTTATTGTATAACACAAAGAGGGAATGAAGTAAAAAACTGGTATAATGGATATCTGTTTGGAGATACAGAGGTTTATAATCCTTGGAGTCTTATATGTTATGTTTATGATATTGTTCACAAAAATACGGAATTTCCAAAACCATATTGGTCTAATACATCATCAAACAGCATTGTGCGTGAATTAATTGAAAATTCAGATAGTAATACAAAAAATGAGCTGGAAAGGCTTATTGCATGGGGGACAATAGAAAAACCGATGCATGAGGATATTACTTATGCAGATATAATACAGTCGCAGGATAATTTGTGGAATTTCTTATTTTTTACAGGATATCTTAAAGCTGTAGATAAAAGGTTTGTGTCTGATACTATTTATCTGGTTTTAAAAATACCTAACAGGGAAATAAGGAGCATATACAACAATAAAATAATAGAGTGGTTTAATAATAAAATAAAAGCATCTGATTTTTCAGAATTGTATAATGCAATAATACATGGGGATACGGAAGTTTTTGAAAATTATTTAAGAGAACAGCTTCATAAAAGTATCAGTTTTATTGATAGTGCGGAAAATTTTTATCATGGTTTTCTTTTAGGGCTTCTAAGCGGACTGCAGGAGTATGAGAAGCTTTCAAACAGGGAAAGTGGGGAAGGGCGTTATGATATTGTACTGAAACCATATGATGAACGTAAACCGGCTATAATACTTGAACTTAAATGTACAAAAAGATTTAATGAAATGGAAGGTATGTGTGAAAAAGCGTTGCAGCAGATAGATGATAGACATTATGATGCAGAAATGGTTTATGAGGGATATCAGATTATTAAAAAGTATGGGATATGTTTTTGTAAAAAAAGCTGTATGGTAATGTTAAAAGAGTAGTTTTAGCGGTAGTTATGTATAAGATAATATAGTAAAAAGTGATGTTAAAATTAAGGTATTTTAAATGAGAATATTGTTAGAAAGTATTTGACGGTTCAAAAATAAAAAAAGCATGAGAGTTTTTCTCATGCATTAGTTCAACTTGCAGCATTTCCTATTGCAAGGATAAATTTTAATAACTCATCAGAGGGATCTTTGGAATAAATTAAGCCATAAGGTGATTTATAATCCCAATCTACTGGAATTGTGGTTAAAAGCGGGTGGACACTGTTCCAACATTCATATGAAAGTATTAAGTCTTTAGATGATGCAAGTTTGTTAAATGTATTGTAGTCAAGTGTAGCAGTCTCCAGGCGGTGGATATCTGGGTGGGAGTCAAATTCATTATGTATTTGGTCAATATTTTGGCTTAAACCACGTTTGCGTATAATAACGTTTTGTCCTTTTAGGTCATTAATGGTAAGTAGTTTTTTTGATGCAAGCGGATGATATTTGGAGCAGGCAATACATACTGGAAGATTACATAGCAGGAATGAGCGATACTTATCTCCCCAGTAACTATTTTCATAAAGACAGGCTATGACATCAATATTATTGCCAAGGTTATTAAGGATTTCTGTAAATACTGGTACACTGTCTTCATAAGGTACCACCTCAAGGTGTATATTCTGATGTCCTCCTGCAGCTTTTTCCCATATATCCATAAGTATACTTGCCGGATTCATTAGGGAAACCCCAACACGTATGACAGTATCAGAAGAATTTTCAAGTTCATGTGCTTTTTTTAGTACTGAATTTGAATGTCTAATCATTTTTTTTGTTTCATCATAAATAAGTTCGCCTGCGTCTGTAAGTGTAAGTCCCTGTTTACTGCGCTTAAAAAGTTTCAGTTCAAGATGTTGCTCAAGAAGGTTAATTTGTTTTGTAATAGCATTGGCGGAAACATACATTTTCTCAGATGCTTTTAAGAAACTACCACTGTCGGCAACTTGAATAAAGGTATGTAAATGGTGATTAATCATGAAAATCCCTCCGTTCTAGCTTTTTGGTTAGTACTATTATAGCTTTTTTGCTGTTCCAAAACAAGTAAAATAAAGTTAAAATAAAAAAGACAAAAGATTTTGCAGCAGCAAGACTGTTTGCTCATATTTAAACAAGCGCAAAGTGCTAAAGGAGGTTAATTATGAAAGGTAAAATAATGAAAGACAAGGTAATTTGTATACTGTTGACATTGCTATTTGTGTTATCAGCAGTAGCAGGAAACATCTTTGGTGCAGGTCAGGATGTAGAAGCAGCAAAAGCATCTAAAAAACTTGGTAAAGTTTTAATTGTGTATTTTTCTGTACCAGAAAAGGAAGCAGGTCAAGATGAAACTTTAGATGCCGTAACGAGTGCAAGTTTAATGGTGTCAGGCAAAAAAAATGTAGGACATATGCAGTTTGTTGCTTCTGTTATTAAAAAGAATGTAAAGGCAGATACTTTCCGTATTCAGCCAAAAGAGGCATATCCAATTGTACATTCTGATTTGACAGATTATGCTTTGCAGGAACAGGAAAGTGATGCAAGACCTAAAATTAAAAATAAAATCAAGAATATTGACCAATATGATACTGTCTTTATTGGTTATCCAATATGGTGGAGCGATATGCCGCAGATTATGTATACATTTTTTGATACATATGATTTAAGCGGAAAGCAGATTATTCCATTTACTGTACATGGAGGCAGCGGTTTATCAGGTACAGTGTCAAGAATCAAGAAACTTGAGCCAAATGCAACGGTATCTGAAAAGGCATTGTCAATTGAGCGTGAAAGCGTAAGTAAGAGCAGGAAGAAGATTGAAAAATGGGTTAAGAGCCTGATTTAGGAAATTTTAGATTTCCAAAGTTTGGAGTGTTGCAGGTATGGATAAGATGCTGGTTGTATTTTTTTCCCGTGCAGGGGAAAATTATGTTAATGGAAAAATAAAGTATTTAAAGCTTGGGAATACAGCATATATTGCAGAGCAGATTGTAAAATGGACAGGGGCAGACAGTTTTCGTATAGAAAGAAAGGAGCCATATCCTGAGGATTATTGCCGTTGTATTGATTTTGCAAAAAGGGAACAAATAGAGGGAATACGTCCTAAACTGCTAGTCATGCCAGAAAACTTAGAACAGTATGATGTTATATTTTTAGGTTATCCTGTTTATTGGAATACAATGCCAATGCCATTATATACTTTTTTGGAAAATGCAGATTTGTCCAATAAGCATATTTTTCCGTTTTGTACCTATGAATGTGAAGGGGCAGTAAACAGTCTTACAGATTTATGGCGGTTGTGTGCTACATCGGTAATTGGACAGGAATTGGTTATAAAAGGAAGTTATATAAAGTATGAAATTAGCACTATTAAAAGCTGGGTAAGTAATTGTGTGTCTGTACAAAAAATAAGTGAAGTTGTTTAAAAGAGTATTTTAATGGAAGTGAACAGTAACACCCAGAATGACAGTTCTAAGGAAAACGAACTGGTAGTATTTGATAAATGATTATATTTTGAGTATTATAAAAACAGATTAAAAAAGGAAGGTATGTGTCATGTTGATTTTTGCATGTGGAAGAATGCGTTAATGAGTTTAATAACAAAAATTTAGCCAAAAAGGTTTTTGTTGTTGTGCTTATTTATACATTTTTCCGCATGCAAACTATGATACTGCCTTTAGATATTTAGTTTTTTCTGATATTTTTATATGTAGTATTTGGTTTGTTGCAGGAGAGATCCTGCTTTTTTTGATTCAATTAAAAAAGTGCTAGTGTTTGAAAATTTATTCTCACAATCTGCACTCCCCACTTCGCGCTATATTTGCCCAAAGTAGATTATATAAACTAACATATGGCGAGATTTTATTAAATGGACAGATTATCTTCTTGTCGTATGTGTAACAGAGTAGTGGTTATGGGAGAGGGAAATATTTTGCAGGAAGGTTCTCATGATGAACTTGTGAAAGATGAAAGTGGAAAATATTATGAACTTTGGATGGTACAGGCGCAGTATTATTCATAATTTGCATGGCTTGCCATTTACCCTGTTGACGAGGTATAAGTGACATTAAAGTGGTTCATGCCGTCACAAAGCCAGAAAGTCAGCGCCTTTGTGCGACCTTTGCGTCCAGCTTTAATAAAGCTGTCTACTGCATGGACTGCCAGAAGATTATGTCAGGTGGTGGATGGTTTTAAGAGGAAAGATAGATGCGTTGAATGTGATACTGTGGGAGAGATTGAGCTTATGAGAGAGGTAAAAATCTTTGAAAAGTCAAAGAACTGATTTGATTATTGTGTGGAATTGCGATATACTGTTAAAGTCGGTGTGTATATTGGAATATAAGAGATAAGATGTATACATATTATCTCGTTATGTTTATTTGAAGAAAGCAAGTGATGCAATTCAGAAAGTTCTTGATAATGCGGAATATATCATCGCAAACACAGAGAGTAATGTGGATAGAGCATTATCAATAAAGAAGAGTGATAAGTATGTAAAACAGCTTGCTAAGATCAAGCCGTATTATCAAGCTCTTTCTCGTATAGTTATGCAGCGGATATGGTTAGATTTTGATGATGGAGTAAAAGTAAACTATGCGAAGTTCCAGGGCATAGAAGTGGATGGAGATGACGAGAAGAAACAGATGATAAATCTTCTTGCTAAGATTTGACGAATTGGAGGTGTTATGAATGTCCGATTTTACGAAAAATTATAATGATTTGATGAGTAGATATGCAGAGAACATATCAAGGATGACGCAAGCTGTTCAGGGAATATATACAAGTGAATCGTACTTGAGGATGCTTCAATCCACTCGAAGATTAATTGAGGGGTTACAAGGTATTTACTCTAACTCGAATTATATAAAGTCAATTCAGTCTTCACAGAAAATAGCGGATGCATTTAGGTTATTGGTGCCTAAAGTGTATTATAATCAGAATACTCTTAATGGAATGACAAAATTAGCAGAAAGTCTTTCAAAGAGTTCCTTTTCAAATATTGGAAACAAAGATTTATATGAGGCTTTACAAAAGAATTTTGCTTCTCAAATGAAAGTTTCTAATCTGGAGGATTTTAGCAAACTTGGAGAAAAAATCAGACAGAGTATGCCTGACATTGATGCATTATATTCTAATCTTCAACGGGCAGCCAAGGCTATACCAACAGCTGAATATAATAATTCAGATGAAATAGATGAAGAGATTTATGACGAGTATTCCTCTGATATTGAACAGATTTTAGCAGGAGAATTGACTGATGAAGAAATTGTGGAGAGAAATGAAAAATCAGAGGGAAAACTTGCTAAGCTCTTATATAGGATTATTGCTTTTATTGTAACTACTTTTTTTGCAGGTTATATACAATACGTAAGTGGACCTGTATATGAGATGATGAGCAAAGTGATTGTAAAAGAAGACATAGATGATTTGTCTAAGGAGATAGGATCCCTGACTAAAGGCACTAAATTTACCGTCTGGGCAAAGAAAGATGGATATATTGAAATAAGCTATGAGGATGAGAACGGAAGTGTACAGGGATATATTTCAGAAGATGACCTTAATAATAAGTCAAAATTAGTACAGGATGCTTTAGATGAAGAACAAATAATTTTCATAAGTAACTGTATGTTGTCTATGAGTGAATATTGGGATGTGGATTCTGATGAGACATATAGGAGATTAAATGATGATTTTGATATTATAAAGGAATATATAATACCAGAATATTATAGACTTGTGGAATTGACTGATGAAGAATTAGTATTGGATATTGATAGAGAATATAAGAAACGACAAAACACGAAGACTGAGGAGAAGTTTCAAGAATCAAGCAATTATTCAGATGATGAATTAAGATTTGTTGTTTTTTGCATAGAGAGTCTGGCAGAGGATATGAATGTTGCTCCGGTAATTGTACATGATGCATTGACCAGGGAGAGTGATATTGTTGATCAGTATATTATTCCATGTTATGAAACATTGCATACACAGGGAAAAGAATATATTATTGAGAATCTAAAAGAAGTGATGGCGGAAAGGGGGATTGCGTTATGAGGGTATATCATGGTTCTTATATAGAAGTAGCAAACCCTGACATAATACATTCGAGAAAAAAAGTTGATTTTGGTGTCGGATTTTATGTTACACCGATTGAAGAACAGGCTAAAAATTGGTGTAGACAATATATACTTAGAAATAAACCAGGTATTGTGAGTATATACAATTTTGATGAGAAAGCTTATGACAAGTGTCTTTCTATACAGTATGAGTCCTATTCCGAGGAATGGTTGGATTTTGTTTTTGAATGCAGGAAAGGACAGGATAAATCTAATTTTGAGATTGTAGCCGGTGGAGTTGCAAATGATAAAATATTTGACACTGTAGAACTATACCTTGAAGGAATTATTTCTAAAAAGGATGCTATTGGAAGACTGGCATATGAAAAGCCTAATTTTCAAATATGCTTGAGGACGCATAATGTTATAGATAAGTATCTTGTATTTGAAAGGAGTTATTCAGTATGAAAGCGAATCGAACCTTGTTGCAGATGAAATATGCGAGGATTATTTCAGAGTTTGCGAAGGAAAGTGGTTTATCTACGAAGGAGTCAATGGATTTTTTTTATCATTCTAAAGAATATGAATTGATAAAGAATGGGATATCTGATTTGCATTGTATGAGTGATGGATACTTGGTGGAAGATTTGCTGGAAGAAATGTCATATAATACGCCATGAAAAGGGAAATTAAACTTCATTTTGAAGATATATTTTTTACTTTTTCTGTAAGTTCTTTTGTTAAAAACGAAAAAAGAACGGACACAACTACCTTTATTTTCACTAAGTTAATGCATATGGAGCAAAGCTCATGAAAAAATAGAAATAATGCATCGCCTCATTTCTCATGTAAAAAATAAAAAAATGTATAAATTACCTTAAAATGGTATACTGAAAATATAAGGTTAAATTTGACATCAGAAAAAATGCTTGGTTTTTCTTTGGATTTTCTTACAGAAGATAACTCTGAATATGCGCTATCTCTGTGTATACTCAGAATTGAAATATCAGAAGGATGTTATGAAAACATCATTACCAATCTTCCTGACCTTGAATTTAATATTGAGGACTTCAAAGAGTTATATCACATGCGGCGGACAGAGGAGACATCTTTCCGGGATCTAAAATATGCATTATGTCTTAAGGCTTTTCATTCCAAGAGATTTGAATACATTGTACAGGAAATCTGGGCAAGAGCAATTATGTATAATTTTTATTCTGAAATAGCCATGAGTGTGGAAATTTCTGAAAAGAATACAAAATATATTTATCAGATAAACTATTCAGCAGCCATAAAAACCTGCTAGGTGTGGTATTTATTATAATATGTATCAGAAACAAATAGAAACCTATGATGGTAGAGTTTTTAAGATGAATTAAAATCTTTTTTCTTGTAGTTAGGTGGGGCAGATAAATAGATATTGAAGCAATGAGTATAAAGTATTAAAATATATTTGACATTTAGCCGTAAAAGTTAGTGAAAAGGAGTAGAGGGATGACAAATATTATTGAGATGAAAAATATTCACAAATTTTACAAGAATGGGGATGAATCTCTGGAAGCTTTAAAAGGAGTTTCATTTGTTCTTGGGCAGGGGGAGATACTTGCAATTATGGGAAGCAGTGGTTCAGGAAAGAGTACATTGCTTCATATTATAGGGGCTATGGATGTGGCTGACGAAGGGGAAATCTATTTAAATGGAGCACGAAAAGAAAAATACGGAGTGGAACCTGATGCAACTAGGATTCGTTATGAAAATATTGGGTTTGTGTTTCAGAATTTTAATTTGATACAGGATTTTACGGTAGAGGAGAATGTGTCACTCCCTTTGATATTAACGGGTGAAAAGACTAAAGAAATTCGCAGACGTACAAAGGATATTCTTAGGGTGGTGGGCATTGGAGACAAGGGAAGAAATCCGGTAACCAATCTTTCAGGTGGACAGAGACAGAGAGTTGCCATAGCAAGGGCATTGATTAATAATCCCAAAATTTTACTTGCAGACGAGCCAACGGGAAACCTAGATTGTGATACTGCTTATGAAATTATGCAGATATTTCTTGATTTGAAAGAAAAAAATGGACAGAGCACCATTTTGGTTACTCATGATCCGACCATTGCAAGTTATGCAGACCGCGTTTTGTTTTTACAGGATGGCCGATTTTATGGAGAATATGAGAAGAAGAGCGATAATGGTAATGTAGATGAGATTCTTCTTAAATTCAGAGAGTCGCTAAAGATTGCCAAGACTAGGAAAGGACAGGAAAATGTTTAGAATATGCAAAGTGGGAATGATATTCATTAGAAAGAGTAAAATGCTGTCCTTTTCTGCCTTTTTAAGCATTTTTGTGGCGTGTTTTCTGAGTATCAGTATGTTTCAATTATCATCTAATGTAGAATCTTCAATAGAAAAAGGAATGGAGGCAAAAAAAGGCGCTTTTGATTTAAAGGTGACAAAGAATGAGGGAGAAAGTTTTAATGATGAGGAGATTCAGTTTTTGGAGCAGGAAAAAACTGTGGAAAAGACTGGTAGAGGTTACCAGACGAACGAGCTTTTAGATATTTATATGGTTGGTGTAGCAGATGATGCAATTAACAAGAGTTTGTATAAGTATACCAAAGATATAACAGGGGATAGCATTGTAATAAATGAAACTCTTGGACGGCGGGAAAACAAGAAAGTGGGAGACGCTTTTTCTATAGGGGGAAAGGATTTTCAAATTGTAGAAGTGGTGAAGACAGATTTTATGTCTGACTATAAGATGCCTATGGTAATTATGGAATTATCACAGATTCATCAGTTACTTGGTCATGCAGATACAAAACAGGTTAATTATATGCTCTTGCAATGCAGTGATGCTGCTTATGATTATGTCGTGTATGGTGAGGCATTAGCCAATCATATTCAATCATATCATTCAAATTTTCAGGTGTCAGATCAGAGATTAGGGAATGATTATAATATCATGTTAACAAGTATCAGAATGATATTTAGGACTTTTTTTGTTGTAGTTATCACAGTTAGTGGATTATTTATAGTAAATATTTTTATGGAATATATACGAAAATATAAAAAAGATATGGCCGTTATCCGTACTGTTGGTGGTTCACAGAAACAGGTACAGACTGTCTTTTGTTCCATGTCAGCTATCATAAGCACAGGTGGGTGTTTTGCAGGAGCAATGTTTAGTGCAGGGGTTTCAGATACTGTTTTAAATTGGCTTAATGATAAAATACAGTTATTTGATGGCAGCGTAAGTTTAAACTGGAACGTTTTATGGCAGATTACGCTAATAGTGTTCGTGTTGTTTAATTTCTTTATATATGTGATTTTTCAATTTAGTCAAAGTGTATTACCCATACAGGTGTTTCAACAAACTTCATCAGGACTTAGAAGAAGCAAGAAGGCCAATCGTTGTCTGGTATTGCGAAGGCTTTTTGGAAAGTCAGGCTATTTGGGGATAAAGTTAATGGCATTAAAATTTCGACAGAATTTTATGATTATAATAATTATTGCTCTTATTACAGCACTTTCTTATACGGGGCAGGCATCATTAAAGCTATTGAAGGCAAATGATAATTGGTATAACTATAATTTAGTGGAAGGAAAAACAGCAAAGGGAGAGATTTTGACTGAAAATCCTATGTCATTGCATTATGTAAAAGAATTATATAAGCAATTTCAATCTGTAATGGGAAATGGATATTTGATTTATGGTGATTTTACATTGGTTTCAAGTGATGAGCCTGATCCGGTTTTGAAGTATTTTAGCGTGACGGATTTGAAAGTACTTCCACAGTTTCCGACTGTTAAAGTATGGGAAAAGTATGAGAAAGTACCAAAAACAAAAAGAATTGTTATGGAGAAGTCTGTTGCAGTGAAGAAAGGCTGTAAGCTTGGAGATACCATTACTTTGGAATCAGACTACTTTGGTGAACAAAAAGATTTTATTTTGGTGGAGATTGTAGATGCAGATAATTATGGGAATGAAATGTGTAATATTATTGTAGATTGGGACAATTTGTGTGGAAAAAAACACTCTGCGAAAGATTCGAGTGGTTCCTATGTGGGATTATGGTTAGATGGGGATAAAGAGATAATACGGGAAAAATTTCAGCAATTACAGGTGGAGATGGGAGTTGATTTTGACGGCATAATTTATGATGATGTCATGGAACAATCGAACCGGATTGTGTCCCAATGGACAACTACCATGCATATTGTCCTTGCCATGCTTTTGATTGTCGCAGGGATTGGATTGCTTAACTCGGCAAATGGAATGTTACTTACAAGAAAAAAAGAATATCAAACGTTTCGTATGCTTGGGGCAACGAGTAAAACTGTCCATAGAATTTGCTGGATGCAGACATGGAGTTATATGCTTTCGGGTGTTGTATTAGGTGCAATTCTTGGAATTGTGGTTGTGGCTTTTCTTTGGAAAAATAATGTAATTACGAATACACCGATTACAATAGATTGGGAGTATATAGTAGGAATTGTTGCATATCTTTTTGGCTTATCTTTTATGCTTCATCTAACTATTAAGAAAATGGGATAACGAAAAATTTAGATTGTTTTTTTAATTTTATGCGGTTATCCTGCATGGTGATATAT
>CAMWXG010000022.1 GCA_947178155.1 uncultured Lachnoclostridium sp. | reverse complement strand
ATTATAAAAATATGGTTATACTTATATTTCGTGAACTTATGAAAAATCATTATACGTACATAATATAATGATTTTTTCTGTACTATATTGCCTTAGTTACTTTGTATAAAAATTATATTTTATTATAGCAAAATAACATTGCTTGTGTACAGTTTTTTTTTAATAATTGGCAAAATACCACAATGTAAAAGGCTTTTTTTGCTGATTTTTTGTGCTAAACACAGAAATTGTAATATTTTTAAATTCGCTGACTTTAAATGTGCGAAAAGGTTTGTGACTTGCGCGCTGCCT
Source organism: uncultured Lachnoclostridium sp. (assembly GCA_947178155.1). Lineage (GTDB taxonomy): Bacteria > Bacillota > Clostridia > Lachnospirales > Lachnospiraceae > Butyribacter. Next base: position 24,471 of record CAMWXG010000022.1, on the reverse strand, counting down.
ACACAAACATCACATTATGCATAAAAAGCAGCGCAGAAATGAGGTTAATTATGAAGATAAAACGCGAAGATGTAAGAAATATTGCTATAATTGCTCATGTAGACCACGGTAAAACTACACTGGTAGATGAACTTTTAAAGCAAAGCGGCGTATTCAGAGAAAATCAGGAAGTCGCAGAAAGAGTTATGGATTCCGGAGATATTGAAAGGGAACGCGGCATTACAATACTTTCAAAAAATACAGCTATCTCCTATAAAGATACCAAAATAAACATTATAGATACTCCGGGACATGCTGACTTTGGCGGTGAAGTTGAACGTGTACTTAAAATGGTCAATGGTGTTGTTCTTGTTGTTGATGCTTTTGAGGGAGCAATGCCACAAACTAAATTTGTACTTAAAAAAGCTCTTGAGCTTGACCTTCCTGTAATTGTATGCATCAATAAGATTGACCGTCCTGAAGCACGTCCTGATGAAGTTGTAGATGAGGTTTTAGAGCTTTTTATAGACCTTGATGCCAACGAAGAACAACTTGACTGTCCATTTATATTTGCATCTGCAAAAGAAGGCATTGCTTCATATAGCGCTGATGAGCAAGGTACTAATATGAACCCATTATTTGAAACAATACTTAAATATATACCTGCTCCAGAAGGTGATCCTGATGAAGGTACTCAAATACTTATCAGCACTATAGATTATAATGAATATGTGGGCCGTATCGGAATAGGAAAGGTTGATAATGGCATTGTCAAGGTGAATCAGGATTTGGTTATTGTAAACCAGCATGACGAAACAAAACTTGAGAAAGTGCGCATAAGTAAACTTTATGAATTTGAAGGACTGCAAAAGATTGAAGTAAAAGAAGCTGGTATCGGCTCAATAGTTGCGATATCAGGAATTTCTGATATTCATATTGGGGATACTCTCTGCTCTCCTGAAAATCCGACACCAATTCCATTTCAGAAAATTTCTGAGCCTACAATCGCTATGCATTTTATTGTAAATGACAGCCCACTCGCAGGTCAGGAAGGTAAATATGTCACTTCCCGCCATCTGCGAGAAAGACTCTTTAGAGAACTTAATTCCGATGTAAGCCTGCGTGTTGAAGAAACTGAAAATACTGATAGCTTTAAAGTGTCAGGACGTGGAGAACTCCATCTTTCTGTGCTAATAGAAAACATGCGCCGCGAAGGTTATGAATTTGCAGTAAGTAAAGCAGAAGTTCTTTTTAAAGAAGATGAACGCGGACACAAGCTTGAGCCTATGGAAAGAACTTTTATAGATGTACCAGAGGATTTTTCAGGAAGTGTAATACAAAAACTTAGTAACCGCAAGGGAGAGCTTCAAGGAATGTCTTCAATAGGCGGTGGTTATACAAGGCTTGAATTTCTGATACCATCACGCGGACTTATAGGCTATCGTGGCGAATTTTTAACAGATACAAAAGGGAATGGTATTATTAACACAGTATTTGAAGAATATGCACCTTATAAAGGAGATATTGAATATCGCAAACAAGGCTCCCTTATAGCCTTCGAAAGCGGAGAAACAGTTGCTTATGGACTATTTAATGCACAAGACCGTGGAACTCTTTTTGTAAGTCCCGGTGAAAAAGTATATGCAGGGATGGTAATTGGACAAAATGGCAAATCAGAGGATATAGAACTAAATGTATGCAAAACGAAACATTTAACAAATACACGTTCTTCCTCCGCAGATGATGCCCTTAAACTCACACCGCCAAAAAAACTCAGCTTAGAAGAAGCACTTGAATTTATAGATACAGATGAACTTCTTGAAATTACACCAGAAAATCTAAGAATACGTAAGAAAATACTTGACTCAACACAGAGATTTAGAGCATCTAAACGCAGCAAATAAGTGCAAACCATATATTTTGCGAAAAAATTTCATCTACAGAAGAACGCTAAAGCGTTCTTCTGCTTTGCAATTTGCTGAAAATCTCTTACATCTTCATAATCATCACCATAACCTAACATTGCCTGTATGGTATAGATTAAAGTCATCAGGGAGTTACCATTATTAGTACTCTCAAACCTGTTTTCAAAACGTGGAATTTCTGGTGGAATATATGAAAACTCTTCTTTAAGTATCTCCTTATGCAGACGATACCTAATGACAGGACCTGCATTTTCTAAAAGAAAATTTATTGATTTTGAATAATTTCTTACTTCAAACATTTACTCTTCTTCCTCATCCTCTACTTCTTCTCTATCAGTTTGTGCAGGCACTTCTATATTAGGTGGAGCTGTAGTGGCAGCAGGTGTACGTGTTGGCGACCATAAAGGCCTTTCTGTACTATCTGGCTCATTTGTAACTTCATCATCACTCTTTTTTATCTTTATCTTAAGTTTTGTTTCATCTACTATTTCACATGACTCTTCAAGGTTATCAAGCAATACAGGAAGTGTATATGTCCCCTCGTCAAGCCCATTACAATTTATATATGCAGATACATTATCACTTCTGATTCTATTTACAACAGACGCTCTACCCTCTATAAGTACAGACACAAATAATTCATTACCAATAATTTCAGCCTCATACCCGTTTCCAACTGACCTGAATTTTATAGCTGATACATTGACATCAATATTCTTTTTTATTATCTGCTCTATAGTAATTTTTACAGAAACAGTTTCGCTTCCCTCAACAGCTGACACACCCTCCGGAAGATAATCAGATATATAAATATTTTGTTCAAGTTTTGATGAAGTACTTGTCATTCCTGATATATCTATAGGTATTGTTATTTCAGAAATACCCTTAAGCTTTTTAGATGTACCTGCTAAAAATACTTTTTCAGGCAGACAGTCAGTGCTTACATACTGATAACCGTTAGCAGGCTTTCCTGATATCTTTATTTTTACATTAACTGCCTTTTCTTCAAGAATATGCGCAAATACCTTTATCGTTTCAGTACCAAATGAAAGTGTGCTTGATTTAACCTCATTACCTTCTTCATCATATGCAACAGGTACAAGTCTTTTTGAAAAATCTTCTGATGCACCATTTACATTAAGAAATACATTTATATAAGATATACGGCTTATGGCAGATTCCCCGCCGGCTACCTCAATCATATTCGGTCTGGCAGTACACTCTCCAAGCGTATAGCCATCATCTGGCGTTCCATTTGCAACAACATTTACTTTAAACTGTCTGCTTGCCCTATCCTCAAGTGAAACTTTAAGTACCTGTTCACATTCAAGTGTAATTTCTGATTGTACCACTTTTCTTAAAGAAGGTTTTATTGCAACAGCATTTACGGAAGAAAGATTTGACAAATCCGCTGTTGCCCTTATATCGTAAGATTCCAGCTTATCAACAACACTTTTTCTGCCACGTACTTTTACAACAGCCACGTTTCCTTCAATAATTTCATAAACTTTATTAACAGACTTTAAAGCATTTTCATTAATAGTTTCAACATCAACTGTAAATGTACGTGTCTTTAATGGATCATCTATATTAATAATAATAGCCCATATAAAAATCGCCAATATTACAGAACAAATTTTTACACTTGTATTATTTAAAAACAGCTTATGAATCTTTTCGCGCAATGAGCCTATCATTTTCAAAGAAGTGCTGTCCTTATCGCTTTTCACCTGAACCCCTCGCTTTCAATCCAAAACTAAAACGTTTTTTCTCATCCACAGGATTTCCCTGAATTTCTTTCATCTTCTTCTTTAACAGGTCGCCATCAATATTTCTAAGCAGCTTGCCTCCTGTAGCAACAGATATCTTTCCTGTTTCTTCTGAAACAATAATTGTCAAGCTGTCACTTACTTCACTTATGCCGACACCTGCTCTATGCCTTGTACCAAGCTCTTTTGACAGTCCCAGATTATCAGAAAGCGGCAGATAACATGTAGCAGCAACAACCCTGTCTCCACGCACAATTACTGCCCCATCATGCAATGGCGTATTATGCTCAAAAATATTTATAAGAAGCTGGTTGCTTATTGCCGAATCAATATTTATGCCTGTCCTTTCGTACTCAGACAGATTTATTTCCCGCTCAATAATAATCAGTGCTCCTGTCTTTGCCTTTGCAAGTTCAACAGATGCCTTTACAATTTCATTAATGGTTCTGTCTTCAAAACGTCTGTTTTTATCCCCTGTTTCATCAAAAGGAATAATAGACTTGACAATATTTTTCTTTCCAAGATCCTCAAGTGCCTTTCTAAGCTCTGGCTGAAATACTATAAGCACCGCAGTAATACCTATAGAAATTGTTTTATTAAAAATCCATACTATTACAGACATATTAAGTATATATGCAGCCATATAAAAAATAAATAACACTAAAATTCCCTTTACAAGGCTCCATGCCCTTGTGCTTTTTACCCATAATATTATATGATATATTGTAAATGCAATAATAAGCATCTCAACTATATCAATAAGCGATACATTAGGTATGGACAAAAAGTATGCATATTCATTTATATTTTCAATGATTGTACCCATTACTTCCCTCATTCCCAATATTTTGACAAAAACTAATCCTCTAAATCATCTTTATTAAGAGATACTGTAAAATTAAAATCATGTTCAGGTTTTATGCCTTTATTTTCAGGAACCACAATTTCTTTTTCTTCTAAAATATCATCTGCTCCCAAGTAAGATTTTCCATCTGTGTCATAACCTCTATGAGCATTAAAACGCTTAACTCTCTTGCTTGCCGCCGTCACATTCATCTTTGGCACAGCCCTTACATAATAATAATATTCTTCGTCCTCAAACTGCAGGTTTTCAACACCTGCATAATTAAGTGGCAGCTTATAAAACTGTACAACAAGAACTATAATTCCTGAAACAAATATACCAATGAGCATCTTCCCTATTTCTATATTTATATCAATCATATAATTTAGTATTAAAAGTAGTATTAAATTTAATATTGAACCTGTTGCGATCGATAACTCAAACGCATAATTTACACGCCTATTTCTAATAAAACAAACTATGATAAGCACTACTGAAAATACTGCAAGCACAGCATACATCTCAACATCTGCCGATAACTGCTGCATAACAATTTTATATAAGTTAACAGAATCTTCTGTAGCTGTACTGATTGCCGATACAACATTTGATAAAAGATAATATATAATTACTCCAAAACCCATCGGAACTACTAAAATAGGTGAGCCTGCAAGTCCCAAAAACAAAGGCATTATATATGGTATGCGAAATACAAAAAGTACAGGCATTGCCATAATTACATAGCCATGTTCAGGTAGAAATCGAACATATAAAAAATATAATATTGCAAACGAAATAGCAATTGTAACTGCAAGATATCTGGATACGTAAGCCACTTGAGCGACTATAAATACTGCTGCAAAAAAAAGCATTACCTGTGCCGGAAATACTATCTGTATACATGCAAGAAGCATCTCTACCCACCTCTTGTTAAGCATCGGGCTATATCCAATAAATTTATTAGCCGCATAAAATATAATATAACCTGTAATAAAACGTATTAACGGATTGATTATAAATGCATATTGCTGATAAAATTTCTGTATCTTTTCTTTAAACACCAGTAGTTGTGTCATCTGATGTCTCCTTTCTTGTATCTGCATAATACTTTTCAAGCCGTTTTAATTCCATATAATATCTCTTTATCAATTTCCTATTCTTATTGTATTTTTGAGAAAAATACATATGTGAAATTATTATGCACGTAAATAGTATAACAATATATGGTGCAAAAATTTCAAAAGCAAGTCGTGCATAATTAATAGCTACAAAATTCAGGAAAATATAATCAATATTGTATAAAGCAATAAGGACAAGTATAAGAATAAATGCGAACGAAAAATTACAGATAACCGACAATGTATGAGCACGTACATAATCAGTTTTATAAAATCTTCCCTCGTTAATCACTTTGCCACCAATATCTTTCTCATAACGGGCTATCCTTGTCATTATGCATGTCTTTTCTTCATTGACCATATATGCCTCCAATAATTTACAATTAATGTTCCTTATAAGAAATTGTATAAGAAATTGTATAAAAAATCAAGGTATATTTATTAACTATTACTCCATTTTTGCAACTCCTTCATAAGACTGTTAATATCAAGAGGTTTTGTTAAATGTCCATTCATTCCCGCTTTTTTGCATGCTTCTATATCCTCCTCAAATGCATTAGCGGTCAATGCTATAATTGGTATATCCCTTGCCTGAGCATGGGAAAGACCACGAATCTGCCTTGCTGCTTCAATACCATTAAGTACCGGCATACGTAAATCCATAAGTATCATTTGATATGTATCAGGTTTAGACGCTGCAAACATATCAACAGCAACTTGTCCATTTTGCGCATGATCTGATGTCACTCCTGCTGCTTTTAAAAATTCTGTTGCTATCTCCTGGTTTATCTCATTATCTTCTACCAAAAGCACATGAAAATTCTCTATATCAGGAATAACATTTCTGCCTTTATTAGTATTGTCTTCTGCTTTAATGTCCACAGAACTTTCCTCAAACACTGTTTCAAGGGCAGAACAAAGTTTCTGTGAAAAAAGTGGTTTTTGTATATAATAAAATTTGGATATACCTGTATCCTTTAATATTTGTGTTTCTGTAAGTGTATCTATTTCTTCTTTTATATCTGATATATTATAAGCAGTAATAAAAATCTTTGGCAAATCTTCTTGAACAATTCTTACAAACTTTTTCATAAATGACACCTTATCACTGCCTAAAAGCTCATAATCAAAAATAACTGCATCATATACTATCAACTCTTCCCTTGCACACCTGAAACCATCAAATATGGCTTCTGTATCATTTGCACAATTCACATATGTACCCATATATTCTAATATCTCTTTAGCATCTTTTATTACTTCACTATCTGAATCAGCTATAAATACTGACATTTCCTTAAAATATTCTAAAGTTTTTTCATTACCATTATTCTTCGTATCTATTTCACATTTCTTTAAGTTCAGTTCAATATGTATAGTAGTTCCCTTGCCTAAATCGCTGTCTATTGAAATAGTTCCCTTCATCATATCAACAATTCGATATACTATTGAAAGTCCAAGACCTGTACCTCCCTCTTTGATATGAAGCTGTGACTGCTCCTGCTCGAAAGGACGTCCAAGATGCTTAATAAATTCACTGCTCATTCCTATACCGTTATCTTTGACCTTAAAGCTAAGATATACCTCATCCTGTTCAGTATCACATTCTTCTACTGTAAAAATTATATTTCCACCTTTTTCCGTATATTTAACAGAATTATTTAAAAGATTAATCAAAATCTGGTTAAGTCTTGTTCTATCCCCAATCAACTTATCATTCCATAATCCTGATATATGGATTTTAAATGAATGTCCCTTTGAATCCGCTTGAATACGTATAATATCAGATACATTTTCAATGAGTTCAGAAATAGAAAAGACTTCATGGTTAAGCTCTACCTTACCACTTTCGATACGTGATAAATCCAATACATCATTTATTATATTCTGTAAATGCATTGCAGAAAGCTTCATTTTCCTCATACTGTCCTCAACACGTGGTCGATTATCAAAATTCTGCTCCATAATCTCAATCATACCAAATATCGCATTCATAGGTGTTCTGATTTCATGACTCATATTTGAAAGAAATTCTGACTTGGCTTTATTAGCTTTTTCTGCCTGTTTCACTAATTTTTCCAGAGACTCCTTATCTTTTATCGCCTGTGTAACATCTTCCCAGCAGATAATATACTTTTGCCTTCCTGCAATAACTACATTTGCTTTAATTGTAAATTTTATATCAAGACGTTTATTCGTAAGTGCATGAACTGTACGCAAGTCCCATTCACCATCTTCTTTAATTATATTATTCATTAAAGAATCATAAAGTCCCTCCTCAGCCTTTTCACAAAGTTCATATAAAAGTTTGGGATTTTTCAAATATTCACTATTTTTATAACCAAGTATTCTATAACTGTTCCTAAAAACCTGCTCTAAACAGTGTGATTTTTTATCAAAAACACATACTACAGTATCACATTCTTCACTAAGTGATTCATATGTTACATTCTTAAGTTCCCTTTCTTCTGCTTGTTTGCGCTCTTCCTTATTAAAATGCAGTATAAGAACAATAACAGCAACAGTAATAATAATTCCTGTAAGTACAAGTAGCTCCACAATGCTGCTTATAAGTTCCAGAATCTGATTCGCATCCTCTTTTATTGTCTTTAATGGCATAATCCAGCACATGTACCAGTTGACATTCTCAGTAACAGGCATAAAATACAATACATACTTCTGCTCCTGTATATAGCACTTTAAGCTAAATTCTTCTCCAATCCCCATCTTGTCATAGATATTTTCTTCAATTTCACTTTCAGAATATCCTGAATATTTCATAATACTTTCAATGTCTATTTCTTTTGAAGTATTATCCTTACAACTGCTTTGTGAGGACTGTATAGTTAGTCTTGTTTCAGGCTCTATCAGATAGAAACAGCCACTTTTCTCCATAGATTCAGCAATAATACCATCACTATAATCATTTACATTAACTCCAATATAAAAGGCACCTGTCTGAATATCTTCTTCTAAAACAGGTATTTCAATAACCGTTATATACTTTCCAGCATCATCTATATAAATCTTAGAATAACCACTCTCCCCCTTTGACAATGCAAACTCTTCAAAAGGTAAGTCATTAATGCTTCTTTTATTTCCAACATCATCATATCCATATCCGCTGCTGTCAAGAAAAACAGCATATTCAAATTCATTTTCGCTAATAAATGAATTCATCATTGCCCTTGCTTTTTCTTCATTTGAACTATCTATATATTTTGAAAATCTCCTGACAGTATTTATATCGTATAAAATGTCAGAACTTAAAATATTCTCCGATTTATTGAAAACAATACGCATGGACTGCAAGGCACTAACCTCAACTTCCATGCGCACCTTTTGAATTTTCTTAATTGTTGCAAGCAGCAGGAACAAGATAAAACTTCCTATAATAATCTGTCCAAGTAAAACGCCCCTCTTAGTTTTTTGTTTTTCCATAGGCCTGCCTTTCATTATCAACTGTCCATTGATTATCAGTTATTGGAAAAACTAACTGATATTGACACCTGATTAAATTCTTCGATATACCGATGGCTGCATATATTGGAACATTCCCTGATTCTTACCAATACTTTCAGTCGTCCCTATAAATAAATACCCGCCCTCAACCATATGTTCATAAATACGGCCAAGAAGCTGTCTTTTTGTTTCCTCTTCAAAATATATCATAACATTTCTCAAAAAAACTACATGAAATTTTCCTTTAAATGTAATATTATCCATAAGGTTAAAAGTACGGAATACTACTTTTTTACGTATTTCTTCTTTAAACTGATATTTTTCACCATCAATCTTTGTTAAATATTTCTTCTTCCACGCATCAGGAAGTGGTGCGATTTCTTCTTCAAGGTAAACTCCACTTTTAGCCTTTTGAAGAACTCTTGTTGAAATATCAGTTGCTAAAATCTGTGTATCCCACATCTTATCCATATTAAAGAAATCACTTAAAACCATTTGAATTGTATATGGTTCTTCTCCTGTAGAAGAAGCAGCACACCAAACACGTACATCTCTACTTTTGTTAGCTTGTATCTGTTTAACCCAAGGAAGTACATACTGCCTTAGATAGTCAAAATGAACAGATTCTCTCATAAAGTATGTATGGTTTGTAGTTAAAACATTTACAAGATTTTTCGCCTCAGCGCCGTCGGGATTTTTATTAACAATTTGTATATACTCACTGTAACTTTTATATCCGTTTCTCAAAAGATAATTTTCAAGCCTGCCTGCTATCAAAACTCTCTTCTTACTTAAATCTATTCCATATCGGCCTTTAACGTAAGTTATAATCTGTTGAAATTCATTATCCGATAACTGCAAAAAATTCACTCCCTTCACTTATCTGTCACATAAAAGTATACAACAACAAAAAGCATTATGCAAGTATTTTACCTTTCGCTGTGTTTATCAAGATACATATGTTTATCTGCCACCTTTATAAGTTCGTCAAGATTTTCACATTTTTGTGTATATTCATAACCAATCGCTATACGACAAAACACTTTACTGTCTGGTGGTGTAAGTCTTTTGTCATCACTTGCCTGCATTCTTACGAATAATACTTCTGCATCTCGTAATGAAATATCACATACTATCATAAGAAATTCATCACCACCTATACGAAAAGCAAATCCATTCTCTGGCAAAAACTTTTTTATAAATTCTGCTGTTTTACATATAACTTCATCTCCATTTTCATGCCCACATATATCATTCATTTTCTTTAAATTATCCACATCAAAATAATATGCAGCAACTGCTTTTTCACTTGTATATTCTATCATAAAATCCGTCAGATATCTTTTGTTGTAAAGCTGTGTCATGCTGTCATGATTTGAATTCCATGTTGCTATGGATAAACTGTTTGATGAGTTTAAAAGATCAGTCTCCATCTTTTTCATCGACCGAAACAGATGTTCAATTTCATCCCCTGTTTTTATTGTAATACTTTGGAGTATTGATGTTTTATTGCTGTCGTTTTTTGCTTTTGCATAACTTGATGCCGCCTCTGCTAAAATATTAATAGGCTTTATTACTTTTTTTGACAATACCCACATAAATATAAATGCCAAAACAAATGTCAAAGAAAAAGAAACTATAATCATTCTGATAAGATAATTCAACTGTTCTTTTTCTGCTAAAAGTGTTGAAATACCTACAATCACATACCCAATTGTCATATTTGATGATGAAATAATAGGACTATATACTTCCATGCGGTCGGCATACTTTATAAAGCCTATATCCTTTCCAGATGCCAGTTCTTTGTGCTTCTCTGCCTGAGCACTGTCAAGAGTACACATGTCTCCCAGAAATGCACCCTCTTTAGATAAATCAGTATCAAAAATATAATGGCATTTTGACAAATCAAACCATACAACAGAAAGTGTTACAATATCTTTATTTGTATTGCGGTAATCTATAAGCTTATTCCATGTTGCATAATATTCTGAATCCCGCATACTTGTTTTTTTATAATCATTCAACAAATTTTTGTCAATTATAAGGCTACATGTCTTAGCTACAGTATTTGCAGTAGAATAACTGAATTGTTCACTTGATGATATAAAATTTCTGTAATTCATACATACACTGACCGTATCAAGCACTATTACAAACAGAAAAATAAGCAGGGTAATGCGCCCTTTTAGTGATTTTTTCATGTTGTTCCTCCTCAATACATGTGTGATTTTACATAATCAGATGCATTACGATAAGTAATGATATTCTCATCAATATACTGAACTTTATCAATTTTTTTATCTTCTTTAAGTTCCTGTATAATATTTGAACATACTTTCGCAACAAAAGGATTATGTTCAACACATGCTACAAGGCTGCCCTTAGTAAGTTTTTTTAATATAGCTTGTGTTACGTCAAAAGATATAGTTATAATATCGCCATCCACACCATATGAAACATCATGATTTCTCATTGAATTCATAGCGCCTATAGTCATTGTACTTCCTTCCACAATAAGTACATGTATCTCATTATTTTTATCCAAAATCCTGCTCATTGCATTATAGCCTTCATTCTGTTTGAAATTCCCATACTCACTATCAACTACTTTCCATTTTGAATGATTGTCTATAACACTCATAATTCCAGCTGTCCGCCCTGCTGTAATGCTGTCATTTTCTGTACCTTCTATAAGTGCAATATTAATTTCCTCATCTTCCCAGCCTCTTTCTTTTATATAACTCTCAAGCCATTTTGCAGCACTTACTCCCTCTTCATAATATCCTGAACCAATCAGACATTCATAAAGCGATTCATCAGCATCAATCTCATTTCCTACAATTATAACAGGTATCCTGTTAGCATGTGCCTCTTTAAGAACATCTTCCCAGCCGTTTTTAGTAATTGGTTCAATAATAATATAGTCAACCTGTTGTGCAATCAAATCATAAACTGCCTTAATCTGCCTGTCAATATCAGAATTGCTATCTACACAAATAAGATTATATCCATTTGAATCTGAAAATTCGTAAATAAAATCATCTGTATTAGAAGTCCCTCTGCCAGATTCGCTGCCAGTCTGTACTACACCAACAGTAATATATCTGCTATCATACTCCACATATCCAGCCCTTGTAAGTTTTTTGCTTTCTGTAGTATATTTTACACTACCACAGCCTGTAAGTACAAATGACAATATAACTAAAAGAATATATATGTATCTTCTATTCAAAACAATCCTCCTGTTGTCAAGATTTTAACATACATCAGTTGCTCTTATAATAACACATATTTTAAAATCAAACAACAGAATTTAAATAGGAATTAATTTGCAGTGCTTTCAGTGTTACTGTTCACTTCGTTACCAGTAACAAGTAGTGCTTTTGGCACTGAATGCACACAATTTAATAAAAAACAGGGTAACTATTTACATTACCCTGCTAAAATAATTATGCTATTACAAAACTATCTTTCTTGTTTCTTGATTCTATCAAGAATTTCCAACACTTCCTTTTCTGTCAGCTGTACCTTTTTAGCAATTTCATTTGTAGACAAATTCATTTCATAATACGCATACACCATACCTTCTTCTCTACCTTCTCTTATACCTTCTCTCATACCTTCTTCTCTGCCTTCTCTCATACCTTTTTCTCTGCCTTCTCTCATACCTTTTTCTCTGCCTTCTCTTATGCTCTCCTCTTTGCACTTCTGTATAATTTCTTCCATTACAGGTTCCATAATTTCTAATAATGTCTTACTCATTTTTTCATCTCTCCTCACTTTTTCTGCCAATTTCCTATTTGCTTTTAACGCTGTTTCTAATATAGAATCAGCATATTCTTTTTCCATTTTACCTTTCAAATGACTTACATCGGTAAGAAAATCTCTTAACTGCTTTTCTTCCAGCTTGCCTGACAATACACAGAGCCATTTGTGTTTTTCCTTATCCAGTTCCTTTGTAACTATAATCTGTGTAGCAAACAATACCTTGTCCAACACATAATATATACCATGATAAGGATTTGTTACTCTTATATCATGCGCCTTAAAATATTTAAACAATTTTACTGGTTTTGCTTCACGAACCAACGATACGGTAATACTTTCTACCTTTCTGCTGTCTGACTTTTCCCCATACGCTTTATAAAGCCCTGCATATGACTGCGCCTTAATAAATACATCTATATCAAGTGTATCTTTTGGATTTTTATACTCAATAATATTATATTTTTGAAACAATTTTCCTATTTCATTCCTAATAGGATGTTCTTCCACATTCTCAATAAAAAGGTCTATTTTTAGTGCACCTGTATTTAATATATACTCAGGCACAAACATAAATCTTTCACCAGCCTCTTCCAACTCAAGATGCATAGCAGCTATATATGGCGGATGCCATTGTATCTCCCTGTTATCCACTTTTATATCCCCCTATTTTTGTTTTATTATATCAAAATTTATACCATGTTACAAGCGTATTTTATAATGGAATCAATTTCTGATCTTTTACACAATTTATTTAAATTTTATTGGTATTATCACAGTATATATGATAGAATTAAACAGAAAACAGCAACCTATTTAATATTCATTATGAATAATGCAGAAATGAGGAAATTTTATGAGTGATAAAAGTATAAATATACCAAAAAGTATGGAAAAAAATTTTGATGAAGATATTAAAGAAATACTTATTGTTACAAGTGACTTTGGTGCATATGCAGGCACTTCCCATGCATCAAAATATTGGAAAGCGAGCATAGATATACTTGCATATATAGATAACGGCAAACTTGTAAAGTGTGACGGTTCTCTTATATGGGCAATAACAGATGAAGAAGCCAACAAAAGAAGTTTTGACGACCGCTTTTCTACATGCTGTATATACAGAATTCTTGCAAGACATAAACGTCTTAAAAATAATGAAGAATTAACAAAATTGAACAACCAATGGTATGTACTTAAAGTAATTGAAAGCAATGTAACAAATGAAGAACTTGAAGAAGTTTTGTCAGAGTATAAAAAACCTGTTGTTATTACAGATGACATACTTGGAGAACTGACTCTTAATAAAAATTTAGATATTTTTACAGGTACTGTAATGTGGGGAAATGATGAAGTATCAATTTCTATTGATGAAGAGGATTGCAGTGCAGCAATTGATGCATGTAAAAAGATGCTTTCACAATATGAAAAATGGGATAAAGAAGCCAGAAAAATTGCAGCAGATATACTGACAGAAACTGCAAATGATTGGGCTGATGATGAAGAGGATATTACCAAAGATGAATTTGCAAAAAGACTGCAGATAAGCAATATTGAAGTATATAGTGATGGTGAATTTTCAATATATTTTGATGATGATGATATGTTTGCAGGACATTGCATAATCGTTGATGGAACGCTTGAAGATGGGGTTTCGGATGCATATATGGCAGGATAAAAAAGTAAAAAATAAATTAATTTTTATAAAAAGGACTGGTGATATTATGGCAATGGCAGCCTCAAATAAAGCATTTAAAGATTCAATGCCGCTTGCACCGCTTAAAATAGCGGCTCTTGGCAATTCTATGGAAATTGGACAAAAGGTTGACAAATTACTTGTTGAACGCAGAAAAAATGCTCTGTATAATACAAAAAAACCTGCATTTAAAATGTCAGGTTTTGATGAGGATACTTATCTTATTCCTTTTGAATGCCCAAGATTTGGTACAGGAGAAGGTCGGGCAATAATCAATAAATCAATAAGAGGCACAGACCTGTTTATTATTGCAGATACCGTTAATTACAGCAGGACATATACTATGCGCGGCAGCATATCACATATGTCTCCTGATGATTACTTTATGGATTTAAAACGAATAATTATGGCATGCAGCGGACAGGCACGGCGCATTACTGTAATTATGCCCTATCTTTATGAAGGACGCCAGCATTTGCGAGTAGTCAATGAATCACTTGACTGTGCACAAGCGCTTCAAGAGCTTGTAAAAATGGGAGTTGAAACTATTATAACCTTTGATGCACATGATAATCGTGTACAAAATGCAATACCAAATAATAGTTTTGACAATTTTTTCACATCATACCAGTTTATAAGCGCATTGGTTGAAAATAATCCTGATATAAAAGCAGATAGAGAACATCTTATGATAATAAGCCCTGATGAGGGGGGTATGCGCCGAGCTGTATATTATGCAGGTCTTCTTGGTGTTGACATGGGAATGTTTTACAAACGCAGAGACTATTCTAAAATAGTGAATGGTGAACATCCTATAGCCTCATTTGAATTTCTTGGAAACAATGTAACCGGAAAAGATGTTGTAATCGTAGATGATATGATAGCCTCTGGAAAAACTGCATTTGAAGTTGCAGGCGAACTAAGAAAAAGAAACGCCCGCAAAATTATAATCTGTGCCACTTTTGGGCTTTTTTCCAATGGTATTGAACCTTTTGACAATGCATACAAATGTAAAATTTTTGATGAAATATATACCACCAATCTCTGCTATTGTCCACAAGAAATTAAAAATAGAGAATATTACCATAATGTAGACCTAAGTAGTTATATTGCTCTCATTATAGATACTTTAAACCATGATATAAGTGTCAACGAAATAATGGATGCAACAGATAGAATAAAGAATGCATTGGCAGGCAAAGAACCAGATACACTCTCAAATGTTGAACTTTAATATTTAAAATCATTTAATCTTTCAACATTATAAATCCATTGAGATTACCACGCTTTCCATTAGAAGCTCTGTGTGAATACAGCACAGAGCTGTTGCAGCAGGTACACAATCCTGACACATAAATATTATCCTTACTTAAACCTGCAAGCCTCATCTGGTGATAATTAGCAGCCCATAAATCAAGCTTATATTTATCACTTACATTATCATTCTTATAAAAAATATCTTCCCATGTTTCATTTGGATACACATTCTCAATCTCATCTATCACATCGCTACTTACTTCATAACATTTCTGACATATCGATGGTCCAATTACACATATAATATCCTCTGGTCTGCTGTTAAAAAGCTCCTCCATCTTTTCAACAGTTTTTCTGCCAATCATTCCAACAGTGCCCCGCCAGCCTGAATGCGAAGAACCAATAACCCTTTTAGAAATATCTACAAAAAATAATGGTACACAATCAGCATAAGATGTAGTAAGAATAAGTCCTTTAATATCTGTCACCATTCCATCGATACCATTAAATCTCTTCTCTATATCCTCGCCTGCTGTAAAACTTTCATCAGCATATTCTACTCTTGTCTCATGTATCTGGTCAGACAACACAAGTCTCTTATAATCTCCACCCAGGGCCTGACATACTCTCTTGTAATTTTCACGCACATTAAAATCATCATCACCTCTACCATAACCAAAATTCAGACTTTTAAAACATCCTTCACTAACACCACCAAATCTTGTAGAAAATACAAAACTTAACCAACTAAAATCATCAAATACACTAAATCTAATAAAAGGCACCTCACCACTTTCATCCAGATAACAAATATTTTCAAAATCTTTATTAAAATAACATTTATTCTTGTCAAGATGTACTCTATTTACAGCACTCCTTAAATCCTCCAAAGTGCCAATATCCACACCGACTTCATTATGCATAATAAATAATCTCTCCTTTCTTTTCCTAGAGCATGTTTTTTCAAACACATTCTAAAACGCATCTCTAATAAGATGTATCTGTCTTCCCATTATTGCCACTACATCAAACCTGCAAGAAACCTCATCTGTTCCATACTTTTCAACCAGATAATACACTGCAGCATTTCTTATATGTACTCTTTTATTATAGTCAACAGCAGTTTCTGGTATGCCCATTCTTCCATTTTTTCTATACTTTACTTCTACAAAAACAACACTGCCGCTTTCCTTTGCAACAATATCAATTTCACCATATTTGCAGAAATAATTTCTGTCTATGATATGATATCCTTTGCCTTCTAAAAAAGCGACAGCCATTTCTTCATATTCTTTCCCTAAACTCCGTTTATTCATTTGACCTTACCATTCTTGTCAATCACCTTTCCCTTTATCCTATCCATTGTGTCAACAAATACAAGAACCTCTGCCACAACCTGATAAAGCTCTGGCGGAATATAATCACCTATTTCAATATCCGAAAGGCTTTTGGCAAGTTTTTCATCTTGATGTATTGGAATATCCTCTTCTTCTGCTCTTTGAACAATTTTATCTGCAAGATAGCCCTTACCACTTGCAATTACCTTTGGTGCTTTTTCATTGCGGTTATATTCAAGTGCTACTGCTGCTCTGTCACGCTTTCCAATAATATCACGTCCATATATTTTCTTATTCCTGTCATTATTATTTGCCACTGATTAATCACCCCCATCACACAAATTTTTTAATAAAAGTATTTCTATGTATTGGACATGCTCCATATTTTTTCAATGCATCTATATGCGCCTTAGTCCCATACCCTTTGTGCTCTGAAAAACCATATTCAGGATATAACTTATCCATATCTTCCATTATCCTGTCCCTTGTAACTTTAGCTATAATACTTGCAGCTGCAATAGACACGCTTTTTTCATCTCCCTTTATTATGCCAACCTGTTTACAAGATAGATGCGGTATATTTACTGCATCAACAAGTACCATATCAGGACTCTCCACCATATTATCTATCGCATCATGCATTGCTTCAAATGTAGCCTGAAGTATATTTATTGTATCAATTCTTTCAGGTGAAGCCATTCCAATTCCATAAGAAACAGCCTTATTTTTTATTTCATCATACAATAAATCTCTTTTTGCTGCTGAAAGTTTTTTTGAATCATTTAAATATAATATAGTACAATCTTTTGGAAGTATTACTGCACCTGCCACAACTGGTCCGGCAAGCGGTCCCCTTCCTGCTTCATCAATACCTGCTATCATCTGAAACTCTGAATATTTATTTTCAAACTCTCTCATGGCATTAAGCCTGCAAAGCTCTGTCTTAAGCTTCTCCTCTTCACGCCTGTATTTTGCAATAAGATTTATAACACCCTTTCGTTCATCATTTTCATACAGCAAATAAAGCTCTTTTCGTTCATTAATACTGGCAGCTTCAAAATCAGCCTTTATTTTTTCAATTGGTTTACTCATAAAATTCCTCATTTCTGCGAATGCTCTCACGACTTTGTCACACCTTATTAATATGTGAAAAAGGCCAAATACACCACCATGCTTCGCCTGCAATATCCTCTCTTTTCACCATTCCAACAAGCCTGTATCTGCTGTCAGTGCTCATATTTCTATTATCACCCAATACAAAATATTCATCATCACCGATTAATATTGGTTCTGATGCTATTCCCGGATCTTCAATATCCTCCTCAGAATAACAATCATCTTCCAATTTCGATCCATTTATATATACATGCCCATCTTTTATCTGAATACGTTCTCCAGGCAGCCCGATTATACGCTTAATATAATATACATCTTCCTCATCCTGTTGTATTGATACCGGAAATACAACAACATCATATCTCTTTGGCTCATTCCAGTAATAAGATACTTTTTGAATAATAACAGAATCGTCATTATATAATGTAGGTTCCATGGACTCACCTTCTACAGTTGTCTGATGTGCAACATATGCAGTAATAAATGTAGCCAGACCAAACGCAATAGCAAGACACATTATAAACATTATAACGTTTTTTATTAATCTGAGTTTAAAATTCTTAACCACAGATACTGGCTTAGCAACTCCGGAAACATCCATTTCCAAAGTCATATCACTATTTTCTTCAACATATGACAGTTCTTCAATGATTCCATCCCAAGGATGTTCTTTTCCCAGCTGCTGTACAGCCTCAGATATATCCATAAACATTTTATTTTCTTCTGGTTTATCTTCATTATTTTCAGAAATCCTGCAAATATTTTTTGTCTGCTCATCATACAGCCTAAAAAACTCTTTTATCTCATAGGAAGCTCTCAGACTGTCATCAACAACACTTTTGTCATACATAGACTTCCTCCATAAATCCCCTATTAGTTACTATTCACAGCTTCACTATTCACAACAATTCAACTTAATCCGTTCAAGCGTTATACCACCAAGTTTGCCTGAACGAAAATCATCTATCAAACACTTACCTGCCTTATCAAGGTCAAAAACAGCGCCACTCTTTATACAGCCTCTTCTTGCAGCAATTCGCTCAAGTACTGTTACATCATTGTCAGAAGACTCAATTTTATAATAGTCGCTTATTGTATAGGGATAATTTTTTAAAAGAAATTGTATTAGCAATAAACTAAGTTCATACATATTATATAACTCATCTCTGATTGAACCTATAAAAGCAAGACGCAGCCCAACATTATCATCATCAAATTTAGGCCACAATATACCTGGAGTATCAAGCAGCTCAACATCTTTATTAAGTCTTATCCACTGTTTGCCCTTTGTTACTCCAGGTTTATTACCGGTTTTTGTACATGACCTTCCTGCAAAGCTATTAATAAACGTGGACTTACCAACATTTGGTATTCCGACTACCATTGCCCTAATTGGCCTGTTTTTAATACCACGTTTTCTATCTCTTTCAATCTTAGCTCTGCATGCATCACGTATTACATTATTAACTGCCTTTACTCCTCTATCATTCTTACTATTAACCTTAGCTGTAAAAAATCCTTTATTCTGATAATAATTTACCCATTCCTCAGTAACACTGCTATCAGCCAAATCATACTTATTCATTAGAATTATTCTTGACTTACCATTAGCAAGTGCATCAATATCAGGATTTTTACTGCTGTAAGGCACTCGGCAGTCAACAAGCTCAACAATCACATCTATTAACTTAAGATCCTCCTGCATTGCGTTTTTCGCTTTGGCCATATGGCCAGGATACCACTGAAACTGCATAAAGTTTACTCTCCCTTCTCAAATTCATCAATACTATTTATTATGGCAAATGAATTTGTTCTAATCCAAGCCTTCCCTATTATATCACTTTTCACAATATTTCCAATATTAGCATTACGGCTGTCCTCACCTTCATTTCTATTGTCGCAGAGCATAAAATACTCCTCTGCATCAAGTGTTATATCCTCAAGTGCAAGACCACCATTTTCCATTTCTGGGAAATCAAATTTTTCTTTTAACTTGTTCCCATCAATATATACAGAACCCTTTTCAATCCTTATTGTCTCCCCCGGAAGACCTATTATGCGTCCTATTGTATAATAACTGTGTCCTGAACCACTCTGTTGCATTACCACTACATCATTTCTTTTTATTTTAAACAACTTGTATGACATCTTATTTATAAGTATATTGTCACCATCATTGAGTGTCGGGTTCATATACTCACCCGACACTGTCATCTTTTCAAGTCCAAAGTGCGTTATCAAATATGCTGCAAATATAACTACTGCTATTTCTGCAACAGTTATAAAAAACTTTAAAATAAACTTTTCCTTTAATATTTTATGATTCTCTAAATCAAAATCATACTTCATAAAAGCAATATTCTCCAATCCTTAATATTCCTTTAGAATCTTTAAAGCATGCTTTGGAATAATACATTCAAAATGTTCCTTACAGTGCTGTTCAAAATATGGCTGCTGTGAGCACAACACAGCATACTCTGAAAGTCTTTGACAAAGCTGTTTGTACTCATCAAACTTAAGCTTACCTTTCTTGACAAGCAGATAATAGTCACTTGTCATTTCATCTTTATATAAGCGGCTTGATACAGGCTTTTCATAAACAACTGTTGCTGCAAAAGACTCCAAATCACGTAGTGAATTAAACTTAAATATCTTGGAAGATGTTATAATCTTCTTTTCCTTTTCGTTCTTTATCTTCTCAATCTCCTTAAGATGTTTCTGATAAGCAGCCTGCCTTTCTTTTGGTGAAACATTTCCAAAATCAGGCAGTCCTGCCCTGTCAGATGTATGTACCTCATTATCAGAACACTCCTGAACATTCTTAAGCTCCTGATTAAGTCCTTCCATAATTGCATTTATTGATGACTCATCAATCATACCTGCAAGATTTTGGATATGATGCAGCATACTTTGAAGTCCATCTTCTCCTCGGTCAGAAAATGTAATCGTCAAAGAATTATCAGGCATACGCATAAGCTGCATTGAAATCATGCCACTCTCTACCTCGTATCCTACTTCCTCCTCTGCACGTTCAACTATTTGCTCCAGAAATTCTCTAGACTTTTCCTGGTTTGTGAAAAAATCTTCTATTTCAAAACCATATTCATTCATCTCTTCTTCTGTCATGCGACACTGAACCGTATTTTTATCAATTCTATGAAAATCCATTATGTATCCTCCTTACACTCTTCCCTTTATCTTAATCCTTAGTTAAGATTATGTCAACTTGTGAATTGCTTCCATAGCAATATTTTTTTTAAAATATACACATTTTGCAAAAAAACATGCAAAATGCTGCAATTAAGCTTGTATTTTTGAGTGCTTTTCTTAAAAATTTCCAAAAATACATTCAAATCTCCCACAACACAACATATGTCCCAATAACAGTTAAAGCCATTTAATCCCACCAAAAATACCACACTCTTGAATTTAAAATGCAATCAGCAACTTCACCAAGAGTATCTGTTTGCGTACACTGGTCTACTCTGTCAACACAGAAAGCAAAGTGCTGTTTTGCCACTTTCCATGCTGTTTCTGCATCTGAAATAGGATTTTCAAGTACAAACTCCATCTGGTCATGTGTAATTACAGCAGGAACTGCCTTATATTCATCATACCAATAACGGCATATATGCATCATTTCCACTGGTTCAGGACACTCATTCCAACCTCCAAACGGAAGCCATGCAATTACCTCCCATGGATTTTTTACAGGTATCTCAAAAAGTATAGTTTCTACTATTCCACCTCTATTATTATAGTCATAAAAAGAGCTAAGAGTGTCAATATCATCTCCATTTGCAAGTTCTCCTAAAAAATCAGCTTCTTCTTTCCCATAATCTTCATAAAAATCCTCAATATAATGTTTATATTCTTCTTCCAGGATCTCATCAGCTCTTCTTGTTTCTTTCCTTTCAGTTTCCAATATCTTTTCTCTTGAATAATCTTCATCCTCTTCAATAATACTACCAAACCACTCTGCAAGTGTAGCATCTGCTGTAACAAGCACAGGCACAAAACCTTCACTCTTCCCTCTTGTAACTGCTTTTTTGTATTCTTCGTTTACATCTTCCTCAGTATTATCCTTTGAAATAATCTTGTGAGGACAGTTTACAAATTTAATTATAGTGCGTGCATCTTCACAACAATCTTCGTCATCAATAAATTTAATTCCCATATTCTGCTCCTTTCTCTATAATATGTTTAAAAATTGCTTTTTATGGTTTGTGCTGCACAATTTGCGGAGTACAAACTGTGGAATGAATTTTCAAACACATTAACTAACAATATTTTAATACCCCTAATCCCACCAGAAATACCAAACCTTTGAATCCAAAATGCTGTCTGTAACTTCACAAAGAGAACCTGATTCTATACACTCACTACAGAAAACACAATGCTGTTTTGCCACCTCCCATGCTGTTTCTTCATCTGAAATAGGTTTTTCAAGAATAAACTCCATTGTATCATGCGAAATTACAGCAGGAACTGCCTTATATTCATCATACCAGTAATGACATATCATCATCATTTCAACTGGTTCAGGACATTCATTCCAGCCTCCAAACGGAAGCCACGCAATTACCTCCCATGGATTTTTTACAGGTATCTCAAAAAGTATAGTTTCATTATCAGTAAAAGAACATAACAAGTCACTATCTTCCTCCTCATCATCTTCTTCATCTTCCCAAAAATCATCTTCAAGATACTGCTTATAATCTTCAAAATCCTCATAGTCTTCATCATAATCATCAAAATACAATTTGCATTTTTCTTCAAGAAGCTTAGAACCACTTCTTGTTTCTTTCTTTACATCTTCTAAAATTTTTTCTTTTGAATAATCTGAATCATCATCAAAGCTAAACCATTCTGCAAGCACGCTATCTGCTGAAACAAGTACAGGTACAAAACCTTCTTTCTTTCCTCTTATAACTGCTTTTTCGTATTCAGCATTAACATCTTCAACATCGCTATTTTCTGAAATTATCTTATGTGGACAGTTTACAAAATTAATTATAGTACGTGTATATTCATTACATTTTTCATCATCAATAAACTTAATTCCCATATTCTTCAACACCTCTTTTCAATCTGTTTAAGCCATCTTTCACACTGTCACGTGGACATGCTATATTCATTCTTAAAAAATTCCAACCATTACCACCATATATTTTTCCTTCTGACAAAAATAGCCCTGTCTTTTTTCTTATAAATTCTGGAAGATATATATTTTTATTAATAATACCACTAAAGTCCAGCCAAAGCAAGTATGTTGCTTCTGATGGCACAAGTTTTATCTGTGGAAGTTCCTTCTCAACAAATTCTTTTACAAGCTGTTTGTTATCATAAATATACTGCCTTAATTCATCAAGCCATGTACTGCCCTTTGTATATGCCGCAACTGCCGCCTCCACCGCAAATGAATTAGGCTCCGCAACCTCATCTGTATTTAGTCCTCTGTCAACTTTATGACGCAGCACTTCATTTGGAACAATCACTGCTGCAGTCTGAATACCTGCAATATTAAAGGTTTTTGTAGGTGCAATACATGTAATGCTATTATTTTTACATGTCTCTGAAACAGATGCAAATGGAACATACTCCAATCCTGGATCTGTCAAATCACAATGAATCTCATCCGAAACAACAAGTACATTATATTTAAAACATAAATCTCCAATCTTTGCCAAAGTCTCTTTATCCCAAAGCTTTCCGGCAGGATTTTGTGGATTACAAAGTATCATCATGGTAGTTTGCGGATCAGAAAGTTTATTCTCTAAATCCTGCCAGTTAATACTATATATCCCTTCGCTATAATCAAGTGGGTTTTCAAGCACATGCCTGCCATTATTTAAAATAGAATTATAAAAAATATTGTAAACTGGTGTTTGTATTAGTACATTCTCTCCAACAGTAGTCATCTTCCGCACAATACTTGAAATTGCTGGTATAACACCTGTACAAAAAATCGACCATTCGTTCTTGATATGGAAATTATGACGCGTTTTCCACCAATGAGTGATTGCATTATGCCACTTATCAGGAACAATAGAATACCCGAAAATCCCATGTTCTGCTCTTTCCTTAATTACACTCATAATTTCAGGAGCAGTTTCAAAATCCATATCAGCCACCCACATAGGAAGCTCACCCTTTGCCATTATATCCCATTTCAGAGAATTAGTCCCACGTCTGTCTGT
>CAMWXG010000021.1 GCA_947178155.1 uncultured Lachnoclostridium sp. | reverse complement strand
CTGTACAAAATGTATGAAAATATCATTATGATAACACATTAAAGTTTTAACAGGAGGAATAAAACTATGGGAGAAGTAATAGTTATAACATCTGGTAAAGGAGGCGTCGGTAAAACAACAACAACGGCCAATGTAGGCACAGGGCTTGCAAAGCTGAATAAGAAAGTTGTGCTTATAGATACTGATATAGGACTTAGAAATTTAGATGTTGTAATGGGACTGGAGAACCGTATTGTCTACAATCTTGTAGATGTTGTAGAAAACAACTGTCGCATTAAACAGGCATTAATTAAGGATAAAAGATATCCTAATCTTTATTTGCTGCCTTCAGCGCAGACAAAGGATAAGACAGCAGTTACACCGGAGCAGATGAAAAAGCTTGCAGGTGAACTCAGAGAAGAATTTGATTACATACTTTTAGACTGTCCTGCCGGAATAGAGCAGGGGTTTAAAAATGCCATAGCAGGTGCAGACCGTGCTCTTGTAGTTACAACTCCTGAAGTGTCAGCGGTACGTGATGCAGACCGCATTATAGGGCTTCTTGAAGCAAATGAAATAAAGCAGACACATCTTATTGTAAACAGGCTTCGTACAGATATGGTTAGAGAGGGCAATATGATGTCAAGTGATGATGTTGTTGAGATACTTGCAGTTGATTTGATAGGTGTAGTACCTGATGATGAAAATATAGTAATATCAACTAACAATGGTGAGCCGCTCGTTGGTTCTGACTGTCAGGCAGGGAAGGCATTTATGAATATATGCCATCGTATGCTGGGAGAGGAAGTTCCATATCTTGATTTAGAGGTTACTAAGACATTTTTACAGAAATTTGCATCAATTTTTAAGAGATAATTTACTATTTGTAATATGTGCCATATTGCAGCTTAAGTTTATGTTGCATATGTGCAGGAATGGAGTTTAATATGAGTTTTTTATCAAACTGGTTTAAAAGTACTGAGAGCAGCAGCGATATTGCAAAAAACAGATTAAAGCTGGCTATTACGTCAGATAGGGCAGTCTGCTCACCAGAGCTTATGGAACTTATGAAAAATGAGATTATAGCGGTTATTGCCAAATATGTTGATATTGACACAGAAGGCATAGATGTCAGAATTCAGAAAGAAGATACATCAGGGACCATTAGTAATGCAATACTTGCAAATATCCCCATAAAAGAAGGTTCAAAAAATTTTCGTAAATAGAAAGTCAGTGGTAGGATAAATGATTAAACGCATTAAAGAGTATGACTGGAAAAAATATAATTTTTCACTTTTAATGGTAGTTATTATAATCTGCTTAATAGGTGCATTTTGTGTAAAGATGGCAGGTGGTGAAGAATATGGCTCATCATTTATGAGGAATCAGATTGTTGGTATGATGTTTGGGGTAATCATTGTACTGATATTATCTATTTTTGATTATCACTTTATCTGCCAATTTACAATAGTTTATTATATTGCAGGAATTCTTCTGACTGCTGCTACACATACTTCTTTAGGAACTAATAATAATACAGATGTAAAGAGGTGGGTGAAGCTTGGACCGATTACATTTCAGCCTACTGAGCTTATGAAGATTATACTTATTCTTACGCTCGCTACAGTGTATGCGAAACTTAGAAATAAAGTGCACAAGGTAAGTACGCTGCTTATTGTTTTTATAATAACAATGGTGCCTGTAACAGTAATACTTTTACAGCCTGACTTATCATCAGCACTTGTATCGGTCTTTATCATGGCTGTGCTTGTATTTGCAGCAGGTACAACATATAAGATAATTGCACCTATAATTATTGTAGTGCTTCCGTCGGCGGTTGTATTTCTTTGGTATAATCTGCAGCCGGGAAGTGCGCTGCTTTCAAAGATTTATCAATTAAGGCGTATATATGTATGGCTGCATCCTGAGGATGATCCAGGTATGCTTAATTGGCAGCAAAATAACTGTATACGTGCAATCGCATCAGGGAAGCTATACGGCAAGTATATGCAGGATGGCGGTGAAGGAACTTTATCGCGTGCATATAATTCAGTATCCGTTAATGAAAGTGACTTTATATGGGCAATAGTGGGAGAGGAATTTGGTTTTTTGGGAAGCTGCCTTATTCTTATGCTTTTTGCGATAGTAATTTTTAAATGTTTTTCTGTAGCAAGGAAAGCACAGGACTTTCAGGGAAAGCTTATAGCAATTGGTGTTGCTGCAATGTTCATGTTTCAGGTATTTGCCAATATTTGTGTGGCGACAAGGTTATTTCCGAATACGGGACTCCCGCTTCCATTTATCAGTAATGGTTTGAGTTCAATGATATCATCAATGATTGGGATAGGGCTTGTAATGAATGTGGGGATACAGCCTGCCAAGTCAAGTAATGCAGGATTTACAATGCGTCATGCATATGGGAGTGATTCGGCAAGAGATATAGATGTGGATTTGGACTTGTAAGTTATTTTCTATTACTATTAATAGTCAATTGTATTTGAAAATGTGTGAATAATAAGCGACGAAAGCGCTATTTGCTATTTTGAGTGGCATAGTCTTTTAGAGCAACAGCTATAATGAATTTTTTAATATGTGAGAAGGTTTTGAAATTATAAATGCAAATAAATAAAAGGGGTGATTTGATGAACATAGGTTTGGTGGCACATGATGCTAAGAAAAATCTAATACAGAATTTATGTATAGCATACAGAGGGATTTTAAGCAAACATGAAATTTATGCAACAGGAACAACAGGAAGACTTATTGAAGAGGTAACAAATTTAAATATTCACAAATATCTTGCAGGACATCTGGGAGGCGAACAGCAGCTTGCATCGCAGATAGAACATAATCTTATTGATGTGGTTATATTCTTGCGTGATCCATTGTCACCAAAATCGCATGAGCCCGATGTGAATAATGTTATACACTTATGTGACATATATAATATTCCATTTGCAACAAATCTTGCAACAGCAGAGCTTTTAATAAAAGCGCTTGACAGGGGCGATTTGGAATGGCGTGAGGTGCTTAAAAGGGAGAGCAGATAAGATGTTTTTGTTTTGGGGCATTTACGGTCTTATACACTTTCTGAAGGTGTTTTGTATAATTATTTTTGTTGTATGTCTGGCTGCAGGTAGTATTAATTCGGCCGAAGATGACAAGAAAGAGATTATTTCTTATGTGACTGACAATGAGGATACCATTATTGGAGCATGTGATGAAGCACTTAGCACAAAGTCTTTGGATACTGATATTGATGAAAATTTTGAAGGTATTATAGATACAGATATTATTAGTGATATTGAGGTATACACTGATGCCGGAGTAGTTATTTTTGAAGGCGGTGCAGAAGGTTTGCTGACATCTACTTTTACATGGGGATTTTATTACAGTGCAGATGATACTGTTTATAAATATGCTGTCGGCTGGGCACCATGTTCAGGCGAACCTGAAACAAACGAAGAGGGAACAAGCTGGAAATGGATTTCTGCAGGTGATGATTATTATTATGTAGAAAAAATATGTGATAAATTTTATTATTATAATGCTGGAAACTGATTGAAACAGTAACCATTGGGAAACTTAAGAAGAATATATAGTAGCATAATATCTGTATATATGTTATAATATAAATACTTAAGTGGCAAACTTTACTGGTAGAAGTGAGGATTAAAAGTTGAAAAATAGTAATTACAGATACAGGCGGCTTATGGCTGTTATAGCAGTTGCGATTTTTATAAGTTTATCAGTTACAGGATGTGGCGAAAAATCTGATATTTTTACGGAATATGACATTGATGTGCCTTTAAGTACCAATGTATCCGCGTATTCGGGTATGTACAGTCAGGACTATATGTCTGATAAAATATGTGTAGTGCCTGTAGCTTCACAGGTGGAAAATGACACAAATGTGCCCGCAGATGCAGCACTTCTCATTGATGTGACTGCCAATGAGCAGATTTTTTCAAAGAATATATATAAAAAGTTGTATCCTGCCAGTATTACAAAGATAGTAACAACTTTGGTGGCATTAAAGTATGGCAACCTTGATGATATTGTTACTGTAAGCTATGATGCTTCTCATATTACTGAATCAGGGGCAAAGCTCTGTGGATTTAATGAAGGTGACAAAATAAGACTTAAAAGTCTTTTGACCGCTTTTATGGTTTATTCAGGCAATGATGCGGGTATTGCCATTGCTGAACATATTGCAGGAAGCGTTAAAGCTTTTGCAAAGCTTATGAATGAGGAAATGGCTGCACTTGGTGCAGTAGGAAGCCATTTTGTAAATCCGCATGGATTGCATGATGCAAAGCATTATACAACAGCATATGATTTGTATATTGTTTTTAATGAATTGCTTAGTTATGATACTTTTATAAATATAATTAAACATGGCAGCTTTAAACTAAAATATAAGGATTCGTCAGGAGTTAAAAAGACAGTCGATTTTGAATCAACTGTAAAATATAAGATTAATACAGAGACACCGCCTAAGGGGGTTAAGGTTATAGGAGGTAAGACTGGGACTACATTTATGGCAGGCTCTAATCTTATACTATATTCAAACAATTCAGAGGGAAAAGAGTATATTTCAGTTGTTATGCATGCTTCAGATGCATATAGCTTGTATGATCAGATGAATTACCTTCTTGCTAAAGAAGAAGCCCAATAAAATAATGCGTACAGATTTTTATCTGTACGCATTATTGCCGATAGTTTAGTAAGCATAATGCTTTACTATTACGGCTTAATACATAGTTTTACAGAGACTAACTAATCACTTGTGCGAATACGTCCATAATAGCTTATAGCATATAGGCCGCCGATACCAACAGCAGCATATATAATACGCGAAAGTATTGTCATGTTACCAAAAATTACGCGAACAAGGTCGAAGTTTAGAAAACCAATAAGTCCCCAGTTAATTGCACCTATGACGACAAGTGTAAGCAGGACATAATCTAAAATCTTCATCTTGAATGCCTCCTTATTTTCATATTAATTATGTGGCTAAAATTCATTTTAGATGTCTTTAAATTAGCTGCATAATTAATATTATATTTCCCAAATTGTTTTGTATTATGTAAATAAGGTGTATTGTTTGCAGATATAGATAACATAAAGAGTATTTTAACTTGTAATGGGGCAAAAAGCAATGCTTGTAAATTTTTCAATTTAAAAATGAATATGGTTATACTAGACAAATACGTCTTTTGATACTATAATAGGTAAAGTTAGTTATTTTATAGATTGCTGCTATAAATGAGAAGGAGGACATGGTTTGGCTGGACACAGGCGTAAGCAAAAAGTTGTGAAAATGAAACGAAGGCCACATTTTATGGCAGGGCTTTTGCTAATTATTTTTGCAGTATACCTTCTTGTTTTATTTATACAGTCTGTTACGAGGGAACATGTTTCCATTTATGAAGTGACAGAAAAGCAGATTGCTGATGATGAGGTGATAAGGGGGATTATTTTGCGTGATGAGACTCTTGTAAAGTCTAAGGAAGCAGGATATATCAATTATTATGTGGGGGAGGGTGCCAGAATAGGTGTCAATACAAAAGTTTATTCTATTGACAGTACAGGAAAGTTTTTTGAAGAGATTACAAAACTTGATACAGAAAAAATATCACTTTCACAAGATGATACAAGGCAGATACGAGATGATATTGCCGCTTACAGGAATTCATTTAATCTATCTGATTACAACAATGTAATTAATTTTAAATATAATATTGACAATACACTTTTAAGAATGACTACTATAAATTTACTTGAACAGCTTAATGAGGTTATGAAGAATAATAAATCAGTCTCTTCACTTAAATTTGTAAATGCAGATAAGTCAGGAATTATTTCTTTTTGTTCAGATGGATATGAGAATTTAAGCGTTGATAATATTACAAAAAAGAATTTTGAACATATGACTGATGAATGGACACAGCTTCGTGCTGCTGACAAAATAAGTAAAGGGACTCCTGTGTATAAACGTATAAACAGTGAAAACTGGTCTGTTATACTGCCACTTACCTCTGAGCAGTATGAAAAGATATATGATAAAGATGTTGTATCTGTTACTATTAAGAAAGATAATTTAAAAATGAATGCAAATATTTCAACATTTACATCAGAATCTGATTATTATGCAAAGCTTGATTTTAATAAATATATGATAAGGTATCTTGACAATAGATATCTTGATTTGGAAATTGAGATTAACAGTGCAGATGGACTTAAAATTCCGGTTTCTTCAATTCTTAAAAAGAGTTTTTATGTTGTCCCAAAGAAGTATATAACAAAGGGCGGTGACAGTGGAGGTAACGGAGTGCTGCTCCTTACTTATGATAAAGATGGTACTTCTGAAACCACATTTACAAATACTGATATTTATTATGAAACAGAGGATGGAAATGTATACATAGATACAAAGCTTTTTGATGCTGGTTCTACAATTGTAGAAGGGGCATCAGGAAAAGAGTCAATGCGTCTTACAAAGACTGCAACTCTTGAAGGTGTTTATAATTGTAATCGTGGTTATTGTGAGTTTAGGCGTATAGAAAAGCTTTATGCGAATGATGAGTATGCTATTGTATCAAAAGATACGGATTATGGGCTTTCTGCTTATGACCATATTATTTTAAATCCTGATACAATTGGTGAAGATGATATAATATATTAGTAGGACTGTCTACTTATTAATGTTTTCTCAATTTTGAGAATAGCATCCAAAATTAAGAAAGATGGGGTATAAGTATGATTGAAGATAATTTAAAAAGAACTGAGGAGAGAATAAGAGAGGCATGTGAAAGAGCAGGGCGTGTATATTCTGATGTAACACTTATTGCAGTAAGCAAGACCAAGCCTGTTGAAATGATAGAAGAGGCTGTAAGATGTGGCAAAAGAGAGTTTGGCGAGAATAAGGCACAGGAATTTAAGGAAAAGTATGATTTGCTTCAAAAGGATTTAATATGGCACTTTATTGGACATCTTCAAACTAATAAGGTAAAATATGTAGTTGGCAGAGCTTCTCTGATTCATTCACTTGATTCACTCCATCTGGCTGAAGAGATAGAACTTGAGAGTGCGAAAAAGAATGTTATTTCAAATGTACTTCTTGAAATAAATTTTGCAAATGAAGTATCAAAATTTGGATTTAAGCCTGAAGAGGCTTTGGAAATGGTGAGAATTATTTCTAAATTTCCACATATATGCATAAAGGGGCTTATGACTGTTGCGCCTTTTGTGGAAGATGTCGAAAATAATCGAAAAGTTTTTAAAGGCATGAAGAATTTGTCTGTTGACATAAAGCGTGAAAACATTGATAATGTTTCCATGGCTATTCTCTCAATGGGAATGACTAATGATTATGAAGTTGCCATAGAAGAAGGTGCAACACATGTAAGGATTGGTACAGGAATATTTGGCGAGAGAGATTATAGTATTTAATTAAGATAATAGTATTTAATTAATTATAATATATTAAAGTATTGTGCGAAGAGCACAAGGAGGTAGAGTATGGCTAGTAGTTTAAATAAGTTTATGAGTTTCCTTAAGCTGACAGATGAAGATGATTATGATGATGATTTTTATGATGACGACTACGATGATGACGACTATGATGAGAAGGAGCTTCAAAGAGAGGAAAGACGTGTTCAGCGCGAGCAGAGAAGAGCAGACAGAAAAACATCATCTTATTCACGTTCAGATTATGCCAGGGATAGGGATTATGATGATTATGATGAACCACCTACTTCATTTAATACAAGAAAACAATCAGCTTCAAAGGCTTCTGCCGGAAAAGTTGTTTCTATACATCCTGTATCTTCTGCAAGTTATGAATTAAGTATTTCAAGACCTGCTAATTTTGGGGAGTCACAGCAGGTATGTGAAACTCTTTTAAGTGGTCAGCCTGTTGTTGTAAATCTTGAAGGGATAGATATGACAGAAGCCCAGAGAATTATAGATTTAATATCAGGCTGCATATTTGCAATATCAGGGAATATGCGTCAGGTATCAAGATATATTTTTGTTTTTTCGCCAAAGAATATAGATATATCAGGGGACTATTTAAATACAATTACAGCAAATGATGCGGGAATTAATTTTCCGAAATTGAATAAGGAGTTTTAATTAATGCTTAGTTACATAGCATATTGTTTTAGTATATTTTTTATAGTTCTGGAGGTATTTATTTTATTATATCTTATAAGAGGAATTCTGCCTTTTGGAATAATTGCAGTATACTTTATAGATATACTTGTTGCACCTTTAATTATGCCTATGCAGAAAATTGTAAAACATTCTATATTAAATTGTTTTAAGGTTGATATAAGTCCATATATACTTCTTATAGTCTTTTCGTATTTAAACAGTATGTGTTCATATTTGTCTTCTTTGTAATGAAATGGATTTTAATGTCATAGGAATGCTTGTAATGTGGAGGTCATAAACTAAAAATGAATTTATCAAAGGAAGAGCAGATAATATACAGACATTTTAATGATATGTATGAGATGGCGCATAAACGGAAAATACCAATATATAGTGACTTTGCAGGATTAAATGAGATTGGGATTGTGTATAAAATGCTTTCAGATAAGCATGTGCCACCTGATTTAAATAATAATTATATCACTTTATATGGAGGATATGAACAGGCTGAAAGACAGATGATTTGCTTTCTGCCTGATTGTTATTATGTTGAAATTGATAAAATAGAATTTCCTATTGCATGTGTAAAGATTGAACCTGTCAACAAAAAATTTTGTGACAGCTTAAACCATAGAGATTTTCTTGGGACAGTTATGAATGTAGGGCTTAACAGAAGTCAGATAGGTGATATAATTGTAAAAAAAGAAGAATATAATGGAAATGTTTCATATATAGGATATGTTTTCTGCAAAAATAATAAGGCAGAGCTTATTACAGATATTACCAGAGTAAAACATACTACAGTATCTGCACAGATTACAGACTGCAAAGAAATTTTATTTGAGCAGGAGTACAAAGAGATTGGTGGAAATGTACCATCATTAAGGCTTGATGCGGTAATTGCTGCAGCTATAAGGCTATCACGTTCTAAATGTCTTACGCTTATACGTGGAGGCAGTGTTTATTTAAACGGCAGATGTTGTATGGAAAGTGCAGAAATTGTAAGCAGCAGTGACATAATTTCAATAAAGGGATATGGAAAATATATGATTGGAGAGATAAGTTCCCTTACAAGGAAAGGCCGTTTTAATATTATGGTTAGACAGTACATTTAGAGGAGGTATTTATAATGCTTACACCATTTGATATTCAGAATCGTACACTAAAAACTACTATGGGTGGTTATAATAAAAAAGATACAGATGAATTTATGGCTCAGATTCTTGAAAGCTTTGAAGCTGTTTATAAGGAAAATCGTGATTTAAAAGAAAAGATTACTTCTTTGAGTGAGGGAATACAGTATTATAAGCAGATGGAAAATTCATTGCAGAAAGCACTTATACTTGCAGAAAAGACTTCAACTGAAACTCAGGACGAAGCAAAAACAAGGGCTGATGCAATTATTAGGGAAGCACAGGAAAAAGCTGATGCACTTGTAAATGAAACAAAAGCGCAGACAGATGCACTTGTAAACGAAACAAAAATAAAAACAGATACATTAAGTAGCGAGGCAAAAGCTAAGGCAGATGAGGTATTAAGAGATGCAAAAGTACAAGCAGATCTTATGAAAGTGCAGGCAGAGCGTGACCTTGAATCCGTAAAGGCAAATGTACAAAGACTTGTGCAAAGTTATGAAAGCTATCGGATTCAGTTTAAAAAAATTGTTTCAGAACAGATGAACATGCTTGAAAGTGATAGTTTTAAAATATATGCACCTGCTTTGGATGAAGGTGCAGGCGTTAATAGTATGGCTGCTAATAGCAATGATATGAATAATAATGCTATAAACAATAGCAATATTGTGAGTGGCAGCAATGATATGAATAACAGTAATGATATTACTGATAACAATAATTTTATTAGTAATAACAATAATTATGTTAGCAACAATAATGTTAATGGAAATTATACCAACAATAATTATAGTGGTAAAAACGATAAGCCTGAATTTGCATGGAACGGCGGGGATAAGAAACATGAAGGAGCAGATTCTTACGGACATTCAGATGATGAAGCAGCGGCAGTTAAAGAAAGCAGTACATCAAATGGAAGGTATAAAAATAATAGAAGATATTCTTCTAAAGGAAGCTCAAAGAATGGAAGAGGTAATGCAAAATTCTCAAGAAATAATGTAAAACAAAACAAGCAAAATAATCCATTTACATTTATAGATACAGAGGATGATTAATTTATCAGGAATAGTATAATTTGTGTGCATTTTAGTGTATTTTATTATTATAAACAAGTTATACGATGTAGACATAGGAGAGGTTGATTTGAAGAAGTATTTAATGGGAATATTTGGATTTATAATACTTTTTGCGGCTGATTATATTTCAAAGTCTGCAGCCGTTAATAATCTAAAAGGTACAGAGGGAATACCTGTTATTAAGGGGGTATTCTCTTTGAGTTATCTGGAAAATCATGGGGCTGCTTTTGGTATGCTTCAAAATCGTCGTATGTTGCTTTTAATTATGACTGCGGTAATACTTATTGCACTTATTATATTTTTCATAAAACTGCCAAATACGAGAAAGTATATGCCACTAAGTATTATTACTGTTGTTATTGCAGCAGGTGCGATTGGAAATATGTATGACAGAATTGTAAATGGATATGTAATTGATTTTCTGTACTTTGAACTTATAGATTTTCCTGTATTTAATCTGGCAGATTGTTATGTGGTTATTTCAGCGATATTATCACTTATTTTGGTGATTTTTTACTATGGTGAAGATGATTTTGATTTTCTTATGAAAAAAAAATAAATATTTGCTTTTATTACAGATAGTAGGTAAATGTTTTTAATATAAGGAGACTTTTAAATGATAAAGCAAAAGATTATCAGCAAAATACTTGCGTTGTGTATGGTTACAAGCTTAGTAAACAGTATAAATGCTACATCTGAAATGGCAGAGCCTGTATATGTTACTGCTTTGATAACCAGCAAAGCATCTTCAAAGTCCATTAAGTTGTCTTGGGATTCTTCACAGGATTCTTATGTAAATTGCTATTACATAATGAGACGAAACACCAAAGAAAGTATAGGGACTGGCAAATGGCAGACTATTGCTGAAATAGAATCAGATGATACAGCAGGAGATTCTAAAAATTTATATATAGACAAGCTTAAATCGTCTGTACCACAACAGTATGAGTACAAAATTTGTACACTGTCAAAAGATAAAACGATTGATACACGCAATCAGAAATATGAAGAAGAAACAAATAAATGTGCCGTACTTGGAACAAACATAAAAATCTGCATTGATCCGGGACATTATGGCTCACGCAATAATAATTACAATCTTAAAGGCGGCAATGGTAAATATCCTTATTCTGAAGCTAAATTTACTTTGAAAATTGGAAAGGCATTGAAGAAAGAATTGAAACAAACATATGGTATTGACAGCTATATGACCAGAACAGGCAATAAGATTTCGCTGAAGTATAAAAAAAAGACTTATACTAATGCAAAGCTTGATAAAAGTAATATTGCTATTCGTGGATATATGGCAAAAATAAAGGGGTGTGATTTTTTTATTTCACTTCATACCAATATGGCAGGTCGCCTGAAAAAGCCATGGAATCAGCCTAAAAGCCTTAATAAAGTTTATGTTTTTGTCAACAGTGTTGCACTTAAAAGCAGCAGAGGAATGAAGATTGCAGATTACATAGGTTCTGAACTGACTGCTTATAATAAAGCAGCCGGTATCCAAAATGCCAGATTTGTAACAAGAAGAAAGAATAAAGCAGCGAATTATGCAAATCTGATAAATGATATTTCTAATGGAAATGGAACAGTTGTACACCGCAGGAGCAGTTCAGGTAAAGACTACTATGGTGTTCTTAGAGGAGTAAGTGAAAAGGGTGTTAAGGGAATAATAGTAGAACATGCTTTTCATGATACACAAGTTATGCGAAGACACGCAAATACTTCATCTGATCTCTATCAAAATTGGGGTATTTGTGATGCCGAGGGTATTGCAAGAGGTTTTGGATTTATAAATACCAGCCGTTTTTAAAGGTGTTGTTTACTGTTACGAATAACATAGCTGTGAATAGTAATAATTTTGAAATAATGATTAAATGTATTTGTATATGGATTATTATGAGACATTAAAGGATAGTGATATGGTCAAAGATGGTGAGTATGGGTTATCAGAAGAAAGTGATGTAGTTAAAGATGACTATGGGTTGTCAGGAGAGAGTGATGCAGTTAAAGAGTACGAAGTGCAGGAAGATAATGCTGATATGAGGATTGATATGTTTCTGGCTGAAAAGCTTCCTGATTTGTCACGTTCTTTTATTCAAAAAATGATTAAAGAGGGTGATGTGATTTGTGGCAGAAAGGCAGTAAAGGCAGGTCTGCGTGTAAATACAGGGGATAAGGTCTGTGTGCATTTAAGACCGCCGGATGAACTTTTAGTTGAGCCTGAAAATATTGAATTAGATATTATATATGAGGATAGTGATATTATTGTTATAAATAAACCTAAGCAGATGGTAGTACATCCTGCACCGGGGCATTATTCAGGCACTATTGTCAATGCGCTTTTATATCATTGTAAAGGCTCATTATCGGGTATAAATGGTGTTTTGCGCCCAGGAATTGTACATAGGATTGATAAAGATACAACAGGTGTTATAGTAGCTTGTAAAAACGATTTTTCACATAAATTTATTGCAGAGCAGTTAAAAGAACATTCTATAACAAGAACTTATCATGCAATAACATGCAATCATGTGGTTAATCAGGAGGGAACAATTGAAAGTACAATAGGCAGGCATCCACATGAGCGTACAAAAATGGCAATGAATGTTAAAAATGGCAGAAGGGCTGTTACACATTATAAGGTACTTGACAATTTAAACAATAGGTACACATATATAGAATGTAATCTTGAAACAGGAAGGACACATCAGATACGCGTTCACATGGCAGGACTTGGAAATCCTATACTGGGAGATAATGTATATGGAGCTTCTAAGTGTCCTTATAAGCTTTTGGGACAGGCACTTCATGCAAAGACTCTTGGATTTATTCACCCTGCTACAAAAGAATATATAGAGTTTGATGCACCACTTCCGGAATACTTTGAAAAACTTTTAGTTAAGCTTGGAGGGGTAATATGAGAAAATCTCTATTTGAAGTGCAGAGTGATATTGAAGATGTGATTCAGGTAACAGGAAGTAATTCATATGAAAGAATTTACAGTGTAGTAAGGCAGATACCTAAAGGAAAAGTTGCAACATATGGGCAGGTGGCACAGCTTGCAGGAAATAAGAGATGGGCACGTGTTGTAGGATATGCACTTCATGCTAATCCGAACCCGGATGAAATACCATGCTACAGGGTTGTAAATAAAGAAGGCAGGGTTTCTGATGCTTTTGCTTTTGGAGGCAGTAATGTACAGGTAGAAATGCTTCTTTCAGATGGCATTGAATTTAAAGATGAGCATGTTGTGATGGAAAAGTATCAATGGAATGCTGGACGTGTTTGAAGTAATAATATTAATAAAAATAAATAAGGAGATTAGTTGAGAATGGATAGTAATATTGATAATAGGACAGAGGAAAATAAAAAACTGGCAGCACTTTTATTTCCAGATGTAGTAAATACACCTGATTATTATGAGGAGAAATTTCCATACAGGAAACTGCCGTCTAAGGCTGATGTTACACGTATGGCACCAAGCCCTACAGGATTTATGCATCTTGGCAATCTTTACAGTGCTCTTACTGATGAGAGGATTGCCCATAAAAAAGGCGGAGTATTTTATTTAAGAATTGAGGATACTGATGAAAAACGCAAGGTTGAGGGTGCGGTAGAGACTATTATAAATGTTATGCGCTATTTTGATATTGAGTTTGATGAAGGTGCTGGTTTTGATGAAGTAGATGGCAAGAATGTTTATGGTCCGTATTTTCAGAGACAGAGGGTTGAGATTTATCACACATATGTTAAAGACCTCGTTGAGAGAGGGCTTGCATATCCATGCTTCTGTACGGAGCAGGAGCTTGAAGCTGTAAGAAATAAGCAGGATGCAGATAAGGTGCTTACAGGATATTATGGAGAATATGCTGTATGCCGCAATCTTTCATATGATGAAATTGAAGCAAATATTAAAGCTGGAAAAGAATATGTTATACGTCTTAAATCGCAGGGAAACCCTGAAAGAGAGATAAAATTTGTAGACAGAATAAAGGGTGAGATACATCTGCCTGAAAATATACATGATATTGTATTGCTTAAAAAAGATGGTGTTCCTACATATCATTTGGCACATGCTGTAGATGACCATCTTATGAGGACTACAATAGTTATAAGGGGTGGAGAGTGGCTTGCTTCAGTGCCGATTCACTATGAGCTGTTTAATATTTTAGGATTTAAAATGCCTGACTATGGACATACAGCTCTGCTTATGAAATTTGATGAAGAAACAGGCGGAAAGAGAAAGTTGTCCAAGAGAAAAGATCCTGAGCTTTCACTTGATTATTACAGAAAAGATGGATATCATCCATATTGTATGAAAGTATATTTGCTTACATTGCTTAATTCAAATTTTGAAGAGTGGCGTGATAAATTTCCTGATAAAGATATAAATGAATTTCCATTTTCAGTTGAGAAAATGAGCCAGTCAGGTGCGCTTTTTGACAAGGATAAGCTGCATAATATATGTAAAAATGAGCTTTCAAAGCTTTCAGAGGATACACTTTATGAATTTTTGTACAGCTGGGCATCTGAGCATGAGCAGGAAAAGTGTAAAGTCTGGTTTGCAGATAAAGAGAAGATGCTTAATATATTAAGGCTTTATATGGGTGTAGGTATGAAGCGCAGAAGAAAAGACTTTATATATGCAAGACAGGTTTTTGAGCTGATTAGCTATTTCTTTGATATAGAGGATAACAGTGAAAAAGATAAATTTAGACTTGATAAGAAAATAACTGATAATATTCTTAAGGAGTATCTTGAAACTTATAGTCATAATGATGATAATTCAGAATGGTTTAATAAATTAAAGGCTATTGCTGATAAATTTGGTTTTGCTTCTGATATGAAGGCTTATAAGGCAGAGCCTGAGAAATACTTAGGGAATGTGTCTGACGTGGCTGAGGTGGTGCGTATTGCAGTTACAGGACGAGCAAATACACCTGATTTGTGGTCTATAGTTCATATAATGGGTGAAGAGCAGATGAGAGAAAGAATCGAAGAGTGCATTTAATAGAAAAGTTATCATAACATATAGTGGTAAAAGCGTAAGATGTGTGGCTTACGCTTTTTCTATTTGAAAAAGACTACTGCTCACTTGTTGGTGTTGACAAATAGGTAAACATATGTTACCATTGTTTTGTAAACAAATGTATACCATATAAAAAGGAGAGTGTAATGAAGAAAAGTGAGAAAATAAGCTTGTCAAATGCAGAATGGCGTCTTATGGATTTTTTGTGGGATAAAAATTCTGCAACGATTGCTGATATGGTGCATTATTTTGAGGGCATTACGAACTGGGACCGACATGTAGTGATTATGATGTTAAAACGTATGGAGGCAAAGGGGGCTGTTTCATGGAATACTGTTGGAAGGACAAAGCACTATTATCCTGTAATAGAGAGAGAACAGTCATGCGTACAGGAGACAAATGATTTCTTGAACCGTGTATATAAGGGAAGCCTAGGGCTTATGCTTACTACAATGGTAAAACAGGAAAGTTTTGAAAAAGAGGAACTTGAGGAATTGCGAAGGATATTGAATGAGGGTGAGCAGGATGGTTAAAGTGCTTCTATCTACAAGTGTAATATTTCTTGTTATTGTTACAGTTCGTAAACTTTTTCGGGGAAAGGCAGGCGGTGTATTTCTTTATTCCCTGTGGCTTTTGTTGGTGGCGGGTTTGGTGGCTCCAGTGCTTTTTGGTGTTTTGCAAAATATTACCAAATGGGAGATAGGCAGGGCAGAAAGTCCAATCAGTATTATGAATCTTGTGAAAGCAACTTCATTAAATATTGACAAAGCAGGTGTGTTTGTACAAAAAAATGAGGGGATTGTAGAAAAAGAGAAAGAAGAGGAAGAGCAGGCAGAAGATATTAAAAAAAAGACAGAAAAAGCAGATATAGTTGACCTAAAGACATTTAGAGAAACAACAAAAAGCAATGAATTTCATGGATGGATAGAATTTATACAGTTAAAGTACATTTTGCTTTTTGTTTGGGTAGCTGGAACAATTACTATTCTGCTATGTCAGGTTTTGTCTGAAAGGTCATTTCGCAGGCAGCTTATAGAAAACAGAGAAGAAATCAATTACCAGGGGCAGAAGATATATATGGTAAATGGAATTAAAACCCCGTTATTGTTTCGGGGAAAGGGATTGTCGTTAGATATCTATCTGCCTGAAATGATTATGGAGAATGAAACTTTGGTAAGACATGCAATTCTTCATGAAAATATTCATAAAAAGCATGGGGACATTTGGTGGGGATATGTAAGAAATATACTGGTTGCTGTTTACTGGTTTTATCCGTTTATTTGGGTTTCTGCTGTTTTGTCAAAAAGAGATTGTGAATATGCGTGTGATAGTTCTGTTATGAAGGGTATGAGCCAGAAGGAATGTATTTCCTATGGAAATAGTTTGTTATCTTTAATACAAGTTGGAAAGAACAATGATTTGTTCTGTACGGCAACTGCCATGAAAATTGGAAAATCAGAAATGGAGGTAAGGATTAGGATGATTAAACGTGGAAGAAAGAGTAGTATGTTTGCAACTGTTTTAGTTTTGCTGCTTTTATGCGCTGCGGGAGTTGTTGCATTTACAGACGCAATGGAGCCAGATAAAGAGCCTGTAAAAGTAAATGAGCAGGAATTATCATCTACATTATCATCAGAACAGCCAGAGCAGGCAAAAACGCTTTCTGCAAAAAATGCAGAATATAATCTGAAAGATATTTGGGGAGCAGATCCACCACATGTTTATTATGAAGATGATACAAAAATGATTTTTGCTGGATATTTTGGTCTTTTTGTATATTCAAAGGAAACGGAAGAAATAGTACAGTCATTGAATTTAGAAGAAATTGGCTGTAATAAGACACAGGGTGACAATTATTGTGCAATTAATGTATCAAAAGATGGAAAAATCGTTTATCTGCATGTGATGAAAGATGAAAAAATGTATCAATATTCTGTGGATACAAAGGAATTGCAATATTTGGATTACAAATTGCCAGATAAGCTGTTTAACAGAAGAAAATTGGAAAAAAAGAATGAAAGTGGGATTTTGTGTGTGGGTGTTACCATTGGTGATTTGGTATATTGGTATGAGGATGGGAAAATGATAAAATACCAACCATTATTTTATAAGCCATATGGCTCATGTGAATTTTTTGGACCTGACCAGATCAGGGACTTAAGTGAAGTTTGTTTTTATGTTAATGGAAAAGAGTATGTTCTTACAGAGGAAAAAAAGCTTAGATGGATTGAAAATCATTTTTCAGATACTGCGGAAAAAATAGAAGGTATTCCTGCATGTCCGTTTTATCGTATTATGTATTTGAAACGTAAAGATGGTGTGTGTGGTAAGATATTTTTAGCTACAGATACTTGTTCTGTATATCAGTCAGGGGACTTTTTCTATGATTATAAAGAAAATACTAGTGAAGTGTTTTGGGAACTATTTGGAATTAAAGATATGGACATTGTTAAGTAATATTACTATAGCATTATAAATTCCATTCAGCTTACGCTCATACTGATAAATATAGAATTTTCGATTTTCAACGGTATTGCATTAATCCTTGAGTAATAGGTACCTGCTTTATTTTATACCACATTACTTGAAAGAAAGAATTTTTATCGCATATGACAAAGGATGATAAGCTTCGACCTGTTATAACAATAGTAGTCTATTGTGGAAAAGAAGAATGGGATGGTCCAATAAGCCTTAAGGATATGCTGGATTTGTCAGGTGTGCCTGATAAGATTTGTGCTCTTATAAATGATTATAAGCTTAATCTTGTAGATATGTCAAAGACTAATCTTAAATTTAATAATGTCAGTAATAAGAATCTTTGTGAAAGTATGAAAGTGTGGGTTTCAGATTTAACTTATAAAGAGAAAAAAGACAAATATAATGAAATTTGGAAACATAGCAGAGATTATGAGACAGTCAGGACATTTGCATCCGTTACAAAGTTAAAAGGTGTGTTTAATTATGTTACAGAGAAGGAAGAGATTGGAGGAGAGGTAGATATGAAAGAGGCGATAGAAGAGGCAATAGAAGAGGCAATGGAAATGGCAAAAGCTGAGGGGGAAGCTATTGGAAAAGCCAAAGGAGAAGCTATTGGAAAAGCCAAAGGAGAAGCTATTGGAAAAGCCAAGGGAGAAGCTATTGGAGAGGCTAGAGGAATAGTAAAAATGGCGATAGAATTTAATGGAACAAAGGATTTTATAATTAAAAAACTAGTAGCAGAATTAGATATTACATCACAGGAAGCTGAAAATTATTACAGAGAATTTTCAAAGATGTAAATGAATAGAATAGTAAAATTATGTAAACATAAATTTACTATTCAATTAAAAAGTGCAAGTCTTTGGGCTTGCACTTTTATTATTAAACTATATTGCCTCCTCTTCGTCCTGTTTTTGTGGAAGAAGATGAAGTTTAACCTTATCAATATGATTTTTTGTAGCTTCCATGACAGTATATTCAGCAAATTCATCAGTAACTGTTTCTCCGGCAGACGGAAAGTGGTCAAGCAGATTTATTACATGACCAGCAATGGAATCATAATCCTCAGAGTCTATAGTTATACCAAGTTTATCATCTATATCACCAAGTTTGGCAACTCCAAGCAGTACATAAGTGTCATCTGAAATTTTTGTTATTTCGTCTTCTTCATTGTCGTCATACTCATCACGTATATCACCAACTATTTCTTCAATGAGGTCTTCAATAGTAAGTATACCTGATGTTGCACCATATTCATCAAGAACTATTGCCATTGTAATAGATTCCTTTTTCATTTCAAAGAACAATTCAGAAATCTTTTTATACTCATATGTGAAATAAGCCTCCCGCATAACATCTGTCATATTAAAATTTTCTTTAGAACCTTTATAGAAGAAAAGGTCTTTAATAGAAACTATTCCAAGAATATCATCACGGCTGTCATTGTATACAGGCATACGTGTATATTTTTCTTTTGAATAACATTCAACAAGCTCATCATATGTTGAATCCACACTGACAAATTCAACATCCATCTTAGGAACCATCACATCTTTAGCAAGAGAATCACCAAAGTCAACCACGTTGGAAATCATCTGTCTTTCTTCTGTTTCTATTACACCCTCCTCGTGGCTTACATCAAGTATTGTACGCAATTCATTTTCTGTAATAGCTGGACGTTCCGATGTATCAACTTTAAGTATCTTTAATATAACACCTGAAAACTTATCAAATATAAATGAAAGCGGATATAATATGTTTGACAACATGTATACGGGTTTTACATATAAAAGAGCCATTTTATCAGCATTCATTGTTGCAAATGACTTTGGAATAATTTCTCCAAAAATAATTACGATTATTGTAAGTATACCTGTTGCAAGTCCTGTAATGGCACTTGCCATAGTGGAAAAGCCATGCTTTTCAGCTAATCCGATGGCAAAAGATGTAGTAAGTGATGATGCACTTAAATTAACTATATTATTGCCGATAAGTATAGTACTTAGTAGTTTAGTA
Organism: uncultured Lachnoclostridium sp.; assembly: GCA_947178155.1. Lineage (GTDB taxonomy): Bacteria > Bacillota > Clostridia > Lachnospirales > Lachnospiraceae > Butyribacter. The sequence goes on along the minus strand of CAMWXG010000021.1, from coordinate 4,887 downwards.
GGGTTGTCAATAAGCTTAAGTACAAGGGCGGCATTTTTCATACCATCATCTGCCATAGTTTTTATGCGCATTTTATTAACGGTTGTTAGTGAAGTCTCTGCTGATGAAAAAAAGGCAGAGAGAAACAGTAGGATAATAAGTATTGTTATCCGCGAGGCATCACTTGAATCCAAAAAATCAACTCCATTCAAAATAAAATATTATTATGTATTATTAAGTGTTAGAATTATCAATAATAATTCCCTTAGTGTTACTGTTCACTTCGACTTTTGGCAAAAATCATGCCAAAATCCTCGAATTTGGCGTGGGTGTGAAAAAGTAACCCCTTAGTATTCTACAAAGTAAATGCAAAATTGTCAAGCTATACATGAAACATATTTTTGTGTATAATATAACTTAGTGTTACTAGTAACAGTAGGTATTATTGTGGAAGAACAAAAAGCAGCAATATGAATGGAGAGATAGCAATGGCAAAAGTAAATAAAAACAGTGGTAAAAATAAGAATAAGGATAAAAGGTATATAGCAGGCAGGTTTAGAGTAGAAGATATACTGTTTATGCTTATTATGGTGACTGGTATATTTGTACGTATATTCCGTTTTGGCAGTTTGCCTGATGGCATTAATCAGGATGAGGCTTTTGCAGGATATGAGGCTTATTCGCTTCTGCGCTATGGCAAAGATTCATTCGGCTATAGTTTTCCAGTATATCTTACAACATGGGGAAGCGGAATGAATGTACTTAATTCATACCTTATGATACCTTTTATTGCGATATTTGGTCTGAAAACATGGGTAATACGTATGCCGCAGCTTATTGTGGCGATATTTACACTTATGGTATGTTATCTTATCATGAAGAGGCTATTTAATGAGAGAGCAGGTCTTATTGCTATGTTTATAATGGCAATAGTACCCTGGCATATAATGTTGTCAAGGTGGGGGCTTGAATCCAATTTGGCACCGGGATTTCTTATGTTTGGATTTTACTTTTTTATAAGGGGTATGGAGAATCAGAAGTTTTACATAGTATCAGCACTTATGTATGGACTTTCTCTTTACAGTTATGCAACTATATGGCCATTTGTGCCACTTATAGTACTGCTTGAGGTAATTTATGCCCTGTATCTTAAGAAACTGCATTTTGACAGGTATATTGTAATATCAGTAATACTGCTTGCTGTGCTTGCACTTCCTTTATTATTATTTTTACTGGTAAATTCAGGGCGTATTGATGAGTTAAAGCTTGGGGTTATTTCCATTCCCAAACTATTATATATGCGTTCTGGTGAGATATCATTAAAAAATGTGCCTGAGAATTTTAAGAATATTTTAAATATTATGACAAATCAGACTGATGGACTTATTACAAATGTATATGGAGAATATAGTTTTCTATATAAAATTACGCTTATATTTTTTGCATATGGAATTATAATATCAATTATAAATATAGCTAAGAATATAAAGAGCAGGCAGATTTTAGGTCAGGTATTTTTGATTATACAGTTTGTAGGTGGATTTTTGCTTACACTTCTTGTATATGTAAATATAAATCGCGCAAACAGCCTTATGATACCGATTATAATGCTTGCTGCGTATGGAATATATGATATAGCAGAAAGAGTGAATTTTAAGCTTATATGGGTGATAGCAGTATGCTATTTATGCTTTTTTGTGGATTTTTCACATGCATATTTTACTTCTTACAATGAATACGCAGGTAATGCTTTCTGTGTAGGATTAGAGGAAGCTATGGATTATGCAGAAGAATTATCAGAAGATAGTAATACAATCTATATCACATCATATGTATCACAGTCAAGGGTAATGTTTTATAGTAAAATTCCTGTAGATGAATATATAAATACTGTTGTTTATAATAATTATCCGGGAGCATTTATTGGTACAGACTCTTTTGGCAGATACTGTATGAGTTTTGATATTTACAATAATATTGATGCAAACGGAATTTATATACTTGATATAGGGACAGATAGCAGCGTGCTTGAGTCGTATGGGTTTAAGCCAAAGGAGTTCGGGTATTATAAGGTATTAGAGCGTGTTTAAAAATTCATTCCAACGGTTTGCATTCCCACAAATTGTGTAGCACACCCCATAAAAAGCAATTTTCAAACACGCCTTAGAGTTTCTTACACATTTATTATAACACCTTTGAAAGAAAATCTTTTAATCTTGGATTCTGTGGATTTTCAAAAAATTCTTTTGGTGCGTTTTCTTCGGCTATGATACCTTCGTAGAAGAATACTACACGATTAGAAACTTCGCGTGCAAAGCCCATTTCATGTGTAACTATAATCATAGTCATACCATCTTCTGCAAGTTGTTTCATAAGTCCTAATACTTCACCAACCATTTCAGGATCTAATGCTGAGGTTGGCTCGTCAAAAAGCATAATATCAGGCTGCATAGCAAGGGAACGGGCAATTGCAATTCTTTGTTTTTGTCCGCCGGAAAGCATAGCAGGATATGCATCTGCTTTGTCAGGAAGACCGATTCTTAAAAGGAGTTCGTCTGCTTTTGCAGCAGCTTCTTTTTCTGATAATTTTCCTAATTTTACAGGAGCCAATGTGATATTTTGGCGCACTGTCATATTTGGAAAAAGGTTAAACTGTTGAAATACCATTCCGATTTTTTCGCGCATTTTATTGATATCTACAGACTTGTCTGTAATGTTTACTCCTTCAAATTCAATAGTCCCAAAAGTAGGTACTTCCAAAAGGTTTAGAGAACGTAAAAAAGTTGACTTGCCACAGCCGGATGGCCCGATAATGGCGATTACATCCCCTTTTTTTACAGTTGTATTGATTCCTTTAAGTACATGATTATTCCCAAAACTTTTCTTTAAATCTGTTACTTTAAGTAAAATCTGTTCATTTGATATATTTTTATTTTCCATCGTTTGCAAGTCTCCTTTCAAGTCTGCTAACTCCTGCAGAAAGTGCCATAACTATTATCAGATAAATACATGCAACTGCCAATAATGGAAGCAGGGCTTCATAGGTGATGCTTCGTATAATATCACCGCCTTTTGTTAAGTCGGCTAGTCCAATGTAGCCGCTGATAGAAGTTTCTTTAATTAAAACAATGAATTCATTAGCAAGTGCAGGCAGAACATTTTTAAATGCCTGTGGTAAAACAATATAGCGCATTGTCTGTGTAAAATTAAGGCCTAAGCTGCGTCCTGCCTCAAATTGTCCATTGTCAATAGACATTATCCCTGAACGGACTATTTCAGCTACATATGCTGCAGAGTTAAGACCAAAAGCAATAAAAGCAGCAACAATTTTATTAATATCAACACTGGCAAATATTACATAATAAATAATCAGTAATTGTACCATTGCAGGCGTACCACGTATAATAGTAAGATATGCCTTACAAATAAAATTAGCTATAGTAAGACCACCATGTTTATCATGCCATGAGCGTATAATAGCAATTATAAAGCCAAGAATGATTCCTATAATAGCAGCAAATACCGTTATTATAAGAGTGTTTTGAAGTCCCTTTGTCAAATACTGCCAGCGGTTGTCTTCAATAAAATTTTGTCTGAATTTTTCAGTGAAGCTTAGTTTTTCTATTTTAGCATTAGGATTTTTAACAATAATTACCTGTTTGGCATTGATATACGAATCAGTAAAATCAATATTTTTTAAACGCTCTTCTGTAACTGTCATGCCAGAAGCACCAACGTCTGCTTTACCAGATTGTACAGCGTTTATTATGGAATCAAATTCCATATCCTCCATTTTAGGTTCCATCCCAAGTTCATCACATATTGCCTGAAGTAAATCTATGTCGTATCCTGTCATTACACCATTTTCATAATATTCATAGGGTTTAAATGCTGCATTGGTAGCAATTATAAGTTTACCATTAGGACGTTCTATATCTTTTTTTATGTATGGAAAATTTCCTTTTTCCTGATCTGTTCCGGTATAGTTTTTTTCAAGTTGTTCCAGAGTGCCGTTGGCACTTAAAGTGGCAAGTGCCTCATTAATTTTAGCTGTAAGCTCAGGATTATCCTTTGAGACACAAATTGCATAATCTTCATTTGCAAATTCTTCATCAAGAATCAGCAGTTCTGAATTGGCACTTATGAATGCTTTGGCAGGCTCTTCATCAATAATAACAGCATCTAGTTTGTCCTGTTTTAGTGCCTGAATGGCATCATTGCCTTTATTGAAGCGGTCTATAACAGTTCCGGCTTCATCTCCTTCATAGTCAGAAGCATAAGTGTCACCAGTAGTACCAAGTTGTACACCAATAGTTTTTCCTTCCAGATCATCTACATTATTTACTTTTAGAGGCAGGTTGCTTTCTGCTTCTTTGCTGCCACATCCTGAAAGTATCAGAATAAGCAATAGGCATAAAGCAGGAAGCCATGCTTGTTTTTGTTTCAAGTGTCTTTTTTTAATTTTCATATCTAATCCTCCGTTTTACAAACATTTTTATATATGTTTGGATAAATGTTGTTACCATGTTACTTTTCACACCCCGCCAAATTCGAGGATTTTTGGCATGATTTTTGCCAAAAGTACAAGTTTTTCAGCGCCATTTTGCATGATTTTAAGGAGAAAATCTTACTTTGGCAAAATGTGTGACAGGTAAATATAATTAATGATATCATATTTAGATTGTACATACCAGAACTTATTTGAAAATTCATTAATGTGGTTTAAGCTGGAATTTATGTCTGATAAAATCGGATATTGTCGAATCGAATCCGTTTTTGCGATATTTTTATTAGTTTTAGTCTTGATAACATTCCATTATGATTTTACAATTAATACAAGACAGTTGTAGAAATTATTTGTTTTGCTGTTTGTGCCAGCACTGGTACACAGCAGTATAAATATATAAT
>CAMWXG010000020.1 GCA_947178155.1 uncultured Lachnoclostridium sp. | reverse complement strand
GTTTATCAGCTGTCAATATGCTGTTTTATGACTTTTATTATGGTCTTTGGTATTTTTTATGCGATTTGTCCAAAACAGGTTCAAGCTGCTACATATCCATTAAAAGTTCATTATTTAGATGTGAAAGGAGACGCTACATTAATTAAGTATACTTATAATGGACAAACTCATTATGGTATGATTGATGTAGGGCAGGAAACAGACCAAAATAATTATAAGACAAGTGCTGCTGCATACTTTGCTGGTATTGCAGATAAGGCCAAAAATCCCAGAACTCTTGACTTCTGCATTATTACACATGCTCATAATGACCACTTTGTTGGATTAAAATATTTCGATGATTATAATATTAAAGTCAAAAATATGTATGTAAATGCTTATTATAATGATGTTTCCTATGAAGAAAAAGTTTCTTTAAAAACCAGACTTAATTCAATGAAAAAAATGGGTCTATTGAAAATATTGAATACATTGGATATAGGCAAATAAAACAGATTTCAATCGAAGGTGGCTTTTTGCTTACTATTTTAGGTCCTGTATTATATGAAACATCATATACTACGGAAAATCCTCCTGGTGCTGGAGTAGTTAATATTAGGTCAATGATGTGTACATTAGATTATGATAATTACAAATATATATTTATGGGCGATCTTTATCAAAAAGATGGAAAAGGACTTTCTACTATTACAAATAATAACTTATATCAAAACTATCTTATACCTAAAGCTAATAAAATAGTAATATATAAAATAAGTCATCATGGAAGAAGAAACGAAAACAATTATAACGAAGAGGCAAATGATGCAGAACTTGATATGTATGATTACGTTTCTAATAACGGAAAAAATCAAGTCTATTGTATTGCAAACAGATACTACACCAAGTCTAACTCATCCACAAGTGACTATAATAAATTTGGAAAAAGTTCAACAGATTTACAAAACCTATGGTATAATAAAACTAAAAATGTATATTTTAATACAGGGTATAAAAAATCAAGCACTACTTATTCAACAGTATCAAGAGATACCATAAATACCAAAGATGCTAGTATTTCTGCACTTACATCAACAACATCTTTAGGCTTTAACTAATAAAATCAGAATGAGCAAAAAGTTATATAAATATATAATAAAAAATCAGCCATATAAGAAATAAATCTTTCAATATGGCTGATTCTTTTTTCTCACTCTAAAAATCAGATAAATCATATAATGCAAATCCCAAAAGGGCAGGCTTTGGATTCATTTCCTCTGACCAGAGCAGACCATATGCATTATATCCATCTACATCCTTTCTCCACGAATTTGCATCATTAATTCCCCATAATGTCACTGCCGAAATATTGCAGCCCTGCTTTTTTAAATTCAGAATTGCCGACATCAGCTCTTTTATATATTTTCCCTGCTCCATATACTGCTCTCTTGATGGTCTGTCACCGGTTTTCACCTTTGGGATAGCAACATCAAGCTCTGTGACCGCTACTTCATAACCCTGCTCTGAATAGGTTTTCATAATAGAAGTATATTTTGACACATCTACGGTGATATCAATATGCCCCTGAAAACCAACAGCATCTACAAAATCATGTACATCTGCATTATGCTCCCGAAAAATATTCTCCAATCCATCTGCTACTGTTTTTTCCTTGTACAGCATGTTATAGTCATTATATACAAGGGTAACAGCTTTCATATTATCCGACGCATCCAACGCTTCTCTTGCATACAGAAAAGCATAATATACATAAGAGCATCCTAAAATTTCATACCACTTATTATCCGTTTCCTTCACCTGATAAATACCATCACCATTAAAAGCTTCATTTACCACATCTATCGTATAAATCAGCTTTGGATAATTTGTATCAAAATAGGAAATCACTGCATGAATATAATTTTTCATTCGTTTTTTCATCACCTCAGAATCCGCAAGGCTCTTTTGGGTATCATAATCCTCATAAAAGAACCACTCAGGAGTCTGATTATGCCATACCAATGTGTGGTATCTCATTATTAATTCATTATCCACACAATATTGAATTATATCCTTACACTTGGAAAAATCCACAGCCACATATGCCTGATTTTCTTTCACATTTTGTAAGCATAAGGACTTATTTAAGACATAATCGGCCTTCATTTCATTTTCACATGTTACACTGGAGAAATTTTTCGTAACCATATCCTTGTACTTATCACTAATGGTCGTAGTATTGAGACACATTCCCAGTGTAAGTCTGTCTCCATAAATATCCTTTAATGCATCCGGTTCCTCAACAATAAATTCATCTGTATCAAACTTCCAGCTTGCAAAGCTCACATTACCACCCAATACAAAAAACAAATCCTGTGTACCGCTGAAAATATCAGTTTTTGCCACAATATCCACATATTCGCCGTTCGTATCAGGAATTTCAATATAGCAGGCCTCCTTATTTTCTTTTTTGCCGCTGCACACCTTTATATATGTCTTTTTTTCTGCTCTTACCTTTATGGTAATGCTCTTTGGGATAGAGGAAAAAGCAACCTTTGATACTTTTATCCAGTCCCCCGCTTCTGCCTCTACATAAGTTTCACTGTCAGCACGAACTACCGCAATACCTGCATTGTCAGACATTGTAGAGGCCTGAACTGTTTTATATGGAAAAAAGTCTTTTCTTTGCTCTACACCCTCATAGGTTCCTGTGACTGTCAGAAATTTACCATTCTCAAAGTTAAGATGGTCAATATGTGTACTCCTGTAATTTCCTGTAATTTGCATAGCTTTCTCCACTGTTCTTGCATGATAGGCAAGATATAATTTACCTCCAAACTCAAAAACAGCATGATGATTATTTCCGCCTAAACCAAAGAATACTTCCGGATTTTCAAATATCTCTCCGCCATATGCAAACGGACCCAAAGGACTGTCACTGACCATATATTGAATGGTTCCTGCACGAATTCCAAGATTATTTCCATCTGTATTAAAGTTTGAACAATAGGAATAATAATATTTTCCATCTATTTTATTAATCCCTGAATCTTCAAACAAGTATGGTGCATCTATTTTCTGCACCTCACCTTCAAGACTTAATAAGTCCTCTGAAAGTTTTACTGCCCTTGCTGTTTTTGGATTTGCAAATTCTTCGCCGGGAATCCCTCCGCCAAAATACAAATATCCAACTCCATCATCATCAATCAGAACCGCGGGATCAAAAAGCCATACTACATCCTCACAATTTTGAATCTCTCTGGTAATCAGTGGTTTTCCAAGCGAATCTATCCAAGGGCCTGTCGGGCTGTCACTGGTCAGTACACAAATTCCATTACCTCCATCTGCAAAAAATAAATAAAAGATTTCTTTTCCGTCTATTGTCTTGTGAGTGGCACATGGCGCCCATGAATTGGATGCCCATTTTGCTGCACCATCCTTTCCCGCAATCGCCATTGCCCATGGTCTGTCCAATTTACCATATCCTCTGAGGAAATACAATTAATTGTTTTAATTAATCCATAGGTATTTTCCTTTACTGCACCGGCTTCATCGTACTCCACAATATCATCTGTCATATATACATAAATTCTTCCATTATATTCCATAACACCCGGGTCTGGGCCAAACCGCTGAGTATAAATGACGTTATTGGCATTTTCTTTTTTATAGCTCTTTGTCAGGGCTAAATTTTCAAAATATTCTTCTGCTGACATTTCTGTTTCCTCCAAATTTTTAATAAGATTCTTTTCTTTGCTGCTGTTTTGAAGTCCAAGAAAAACAATGATGAAAAACAACAGTAAAGCACAAATAGCTTCCATAATAAATCGTTTTTTCTTCACATAAATCCCCCTTTATGAGAAAAGATTCTCACAAACAACTGAAATATTCCATAATGCCAAAATGCCACAGCTTCATGATGAGAGCAGTTTTTTTCAAGAATGTTATGAAAATTAATTCCTATATAAAACATACTTTCGCCTCCATATGTATACATTTGCTTCCTAACAGTGTCTCACTTCTTGTATCCGGCTGCTGCCCTCCTGCATATATATCATAACCTTTGGCTATTACTGGTTTTCCCGCTTTATCAAATACCTCAAATGCCTCCTTTGTAAGCTCCATTTGAATCTCTCTTTCCTCACCGGCTTTCAGTGATACCTTCTGAATCTTTTTTAGCTGTGGATTCGGTGCCCATTCCTCTCTTGCTTTTACATAGATCTGCACCGTTTCTACACCATTCCTGCTTCCTGTATTTTTTACAGTTACCTTTACTTTCACTTTGTCTTTTTCGGGTATCACTGATGCATGGCTGTATTCAAATTTTGTATAAGACAGACCATAACCAAACGGATACAGCGCTTCCTGTTTCATATAGCGGTAGGTTCTGTTTTTCATTGAATAATCAGTAAATTCTGGAAGCTCCTCCATCGAACGATAAAATGTAATCGGAAGCTTTCCTTCAAAATTGGCTTCCCCAAAAATTAATTTTGCAATTGCTTTTCCTCCTCTTGCGCCCGGGTACCATCCCTGAATCACTGCATCCAGATTTTCCTCCTCCCAGTTCAATGTCATTGCGCTTCCTGTCATATTTATCAAAATAACCGGCTTTCCACTCTTTTTTGCAACTTTTAATATATCATGTTGAATCCCCGGCAAATCCAGATAAGGCTTATCGCCCATACCATAGTCGCTTCCGGTATCTCCTTCCTCACCTTCTAATGTTCCGTCCAGTCCCATAACTGCAATGACTACATCACTCTCTTCACAAATTTCTTTTATCTCAGCAATACGGTCATTTTTATAAGCCATCTGGTTTATCTGGTCCCGAAAGAAATGGCAGCCTTCTGAAAATAATACTCTGATTTCATCACCCACATAATCCTGTATGCCCTCCAGCACTGTAATATATCTCGAGGCTGTTCCCTCGTAATTTCCATCAAGTGACCTTCGGTTATCTGCATTCGGACCTATAACCGCTATCGTCTTTAACCGGCTTTTATCCAGAGGGAGCAGATTATCCTTATTTTTCAGAAGAACAGCGCATTTTTCTGCTGCCTTTTCATTCAGCATTCTCATTTCCATGGAATCTACCACAGAATAAAGAATCTTATCATATGGATTATCTCCCTCATCACTAAACATTCCCAGCCTGCTTCTTGTAGTCAATATTCGCTCCAGCGCCTCATCAATTCTCTCGACACTTACCTTTCCTTCCTTTACAGCCTGCACCAGATTTGGATAAACTATTCCAAGGTTAAAGTCACAGCCGTTTATAAGTGCCATGGCTGCACTGTTTACAGCGTTATCTGTAACATTATGACCTTCATGAAAATCCATCAAAGCGAGAAAATCCGAGGTAACCATACCATCAAATCCCCATTCCTCACGAAGTATTTCTATCAGCAGCCGCTTATTTCCACAGCAGGGCTCGCCCTCCAGACGATTATAGGCTCCCATAACGGCTTCTACCTTTCCTTCCTCCACACAGGCTTTAAATGCTGGCAGATAAGTCTCCCGCAAATCCTGCTCGCTTACATGTGCATTGAAGGAATGTCTGACTCCCTCAGGTCCGCTGTGTACTGCAAAATGTTTTGCACAGGCAGCAGTTTTCAAATATTTTTCATTGTCTCCCTGCATACCTTTGATATAGGCAACACCCAACCTGCTGGTAAGATATGGATCTTCTCCATAGGTTTCATGTCCTCTGCCCCATCTGGGGTCTCGGAATATATTGACATTTGGAGCATAAAAGGTCAATCCTTTATAAATTCTCACATCTCCATGTTTTTGCTGCATATTATATTTTGCTCTTGCCTCGGTGGAAATAGCATCTCCCACTTCCTTCAGCAGCTCTTCATCAAAGGTCGCTGCAAGCGCAATAGCCTGTGGAAATACAGTGGCTATCCCTGCCCTTGCGACCCCATGCAGAGATTCATTCCACCAATTATATTCCTTTATTCCTAGCTGTTCAATCGCCTTTGCCTGATGCACCATCTGAGAAATCTTTTCTTCCAGAGTCATTTGCGCAATCATTTTTTTTATTTCTGTTTTCATTTAAAAGCTCTCCTTCTTATTTTAATTCATTAAGACATATCCTATCCGATACCCTCATATCGCTGCCTTCTTTTATTTATCATTTTTTATCGGTTTTCTTTTATTTATACACCTTCTTTTGCAAAAATACTTCTCATTTTTTGCTGCTTTGTAATTGATTTTTGCGAAAAAAAATGATACATTCTACTTAATGAAACAAAGCTGTTTATTTATAACAGTGTTTATTTCTCTCTTTACTTCAACACCCCGTCAAAAGAAAAAAAGGAGTGAAAAATTATGGATATCAAACAAAATACTTCTTCAGAGCCATCCCATGAAACCGTGGCATTCCGTGAAAATTCCACAGTATTAATATGGAGAAATTCGCAAAACCAAAGCTATGACCCTCACTGGCATACAGCTCTGGAGGTGATTATACCACTGGAAAATGATTATCATGTAACCGTAAATGAAAATCATTTTCATCTTCTTCCCGATGAAATATTGATGATTTTTCCTGGTGAAATTCATTCCTTACATGCACCGGAAACAGGACTTCGAAATATCTATTTGATTGATATTTCCTTTTTAGCAAAAATCAGGGGATTTGCTTCTATTCAGTCATTGTTGTCCCAATTTGTCTATATCACTCAGGTAAGTCATCCTAAAATTCATAAAAGTATTTTGAATCAGTTCCTTGAAATTGCTGCAGACTATTTTCGTGATAACGAATACAGTGAAATTACTGTATATTCCGCACTTTTAAAAATTTTAGCAGAGTTAGGATATTACAGAACACAAAACAGCGATTTATTTCCTCATTGCAGAATTGATAAAAAGAAAGAGTATATTCAAAAACTCAATATTGTTTTAGAGTATATTGATGAAAACTATATGGAGGATATCTGTCTGGAGCAAATGTCAGACATGGCAGGCTTCAGCAAATATCACTTTTCCGGACTTTTTACTCAGTATACCGAACACAGTTTCTGCGATTATCTTAATCTGCGCAGAATACGCGTTGCTGAACTTCTTCTGTCCAGCGATAATCTTACTATTACTGAAGCCGCCATGCAGTCGGGCTTCTCTAGTATTTCCACTTTTAATAGAGTATTTAAATCTTTTAAAAACTGCAGTCCAAGTGAATATCGCAATTTAAAATTGTTTTTTTCTTGCAGGTCTTGATTTTGAAGGCAGGTTTTCATTATTTTATCTGTTACATTTCCGCTGCTTACTAAAATAAGCCCATTATCAATCATATTTCTACAACTAATAATGGACTTATTTAAATGTCCAAAATATTTAAATGAATAAACAGGCAAACTTTTGATGAATAAGTTTGGTAAGATTCTTTACCAAACTTACCCTGACAATTTGCGATAATTTATGATAGTTTACAATACGATTCCATACTCCACAAAACAGGCTGCCTTATCCAATCAAAACTTCCTTCCCTTTAAATGCAAATCCATACTTTCGTATGCGTTCTGTCTGTATTTCCTTTGCTTCCATAGAAGCAGCATATTTTTTATCCTCAATCTGCTGCAATGCTGAGTTTAAAGTATCCTGCAAATCTTTCTCTTTCTTAGAATTATAAACCTTAAATTCAATGATAATGGCGTTGTCTTGGTTTATTTTTGGTTCCAGCAGCACATCGTATCTTCCGAATCCACTCTCCCTGTTTGATATAATAGTATAGCTGTCCGCAAGCTCTACTATCAATCCTAATACAAAACCATGATAAAATCTTTCCGGCTCTGTTTCTTCTGACGGTCTGCCACCTGTATCAAAAAAGCTGAATGTGTCAAGTGCAACCTTATTCATATAAGTATTCATGGACTCAATATCTCCTGCCAGCAATGCCTTAATAAACTCATTGTAAGCTGAGTTACTCTCTGCAAACCAGTCTTCTATCATCTGTTCAAACATTAACTGTACTTCCAGATTCGTAAGTTTTAAATCATATTCTGTTTTTCCCCGCCTCCCATTCTGCACAAGATTTTCCACTCTCAAATAACCGCTTGCGAGAAGCAAGCTCCAGACTGCACCAACTTTTCGATTTAACTGACTGAACACAATCTGTTCATCAAGAACTGTATGAAGTACTCTGCCTTGCAGCAAGTCTTCCATAAGTATCTTTTTATCAGAATTACCTTCACGTATCAGGTTGTCTACAAGACTATTTGAACTGGTATCTGTCCAGTAGGTTTCAAGCTTATCTGTATCGAGAAAATTCAGAATAGACCAAGGATTATAGATATCCCTTCATTTTCCAAAAACAAATCCATCATACCATTCCTTTACATCTGTCATTCTATGTTCCAGCCCATATTCATGTAAAGCCCTTATTACTTCCTGTTCTGTAAAACCAAATGCAGTTCCATATTTATTTGATGTGGTTGTGATAACTTTCAGGTTATTCAAGTCAGAAAATACAGATTCTTTACTTATTCTGGTAATCCCTGTCATAAGTCCTTGTTCCATATAAGGATTTGTTTTGAAGGTGGAATTAAACAGGAGTCTTGTAAAGCTTACCAGTTCTTCCCAGTATCCATTTACATATGCCTCCTGCATAGGTGTATCGTATTCATCCAGTAAAATGAGAACTCTTTTTCCATAGTAACGGTACATGCAGATGGACAGACGGTGAAGCGACATCGCTGCCACAATATCTGACATATCCGGATTTACATAATCAAAATATGCCTTTTCCTGTTGATTCAGAGAATCCCCTTGCAGCAAAAACCTGTGTTTTGCATATAAATCAATGATTACCTGAATGATTCCTTCTCTTGCTGATTCATAGGATTCTCCTTTAATACTTGCAAAGCTCAGAAAAATAACCGGATATGTCCCCTGCAGCTTCTGGTATTTTTCATCTTTCCAGATAGAAAGTCCTTCAAACAATGCCTTTCTTTCTGCATATTGTATAGAAAAAACTGTTCTACCATATTCATAGTCAATGTCTTTCCAAATCTTCATGGGCGGGTGATTAATGTCACATCATCACCATTTTCCCACCATTCTTTTATAAAATCAGTTTTATCAATATAAAAATAGTTATTATCAATAATCTTATGAAAATTGTGTATTCCTATTCCAATCTTTCTTACCATATCCACCTTCTGTAATTTATTATATATTATGCTGTTACGATTTGTTTATCTGATAACATTATACAGTAGAAAAAAGTGTTATGCAAGTTCTGTTAAATATAATTTTCTAATTATCCAGAACAAAGGGACTGCTACATTAGGCAGAGCACATACAACATATATTGTATTAGCTGTTCCTAATGCAGCAATCCCTTCTACATATGTACTCTTCATATATTCTTTTAATATACTGCAGTTATCCTTTCTTTGCTGTACCAAATTTGCACTGTCAAAAACCAAGCAGTCCGACCCAAATAAAGCCTATCATCTGATACAGTCTTTTCTTTCCGACAAAGTTTCCAAAACGCATGCCTACCAGATAGGCATGGAACTTGCCGTCACACTTAGCAACTTGCCGTCAAGTCCACACTGCAAAAACAGTCCATAAAAGCCTTATTGATGTTGTATAATAATACTTGATACTTCTACTCCACAGATTTATAAAAAAGAAGTGGAAATGGAGGTCAGAAAATGGAACAGAAAAAAGTTTATGACAAGGAATTTAAAATATTTGTTAAATAAAAATATGAGTTATCCAGAAGAATATAGAAAAAGAACAATAGCATATAGACAAGAGGGACATACATTTGAAGAAACAAAAGAAATCTTCAAAGTATTCATATCAACTATACGTGTATGTGAAAAACAATCAAGGAAGAAAGGAAATTTAAAAGCCAAAATTCCTCAAAGGTCATTTAAAAATATTGACCCTGAAAAACTAAAAACATATGTAAAGGAGCATCCTGACGCATATCAAAATGAAATTGAAAAGAAATTCAGGTGCACACCTGAAACTATACGTAAAGCATTAAAACGCTTAAAGATTACACGAAAAAAGACTAACAGGTATAAGGAACAAAAACAGAAAAAAATAAAAGAAGATTTAGAAATAATAGTTAAATCCTATTGAAAAATTTTGGAGTTGGCTAAAACGTCATTTACAAAAAATTATTCCACTTTTTGACACATTTGATGAGGCTTTATTTGAGTGTTTTCAAGTTGTTTGACCCTATATCCATGCATAAAATAGCCGACTAATTCTCGTTTTGAAAACCAATCGACTATGCTTTCTACTTTTATTTTTGACTTAGTTCTTCTAATTTCTTTTTTAACAATAATTGTATTTCATAAAATTTATTTTGACATTTGCTAAATTTGTCATCAGAAACAAATTTGTCATCTACTAACACTTCTCCTGTTATAAATGAATCTATATATTCTTCAACTTTTAATTCTCTTGTATTTAATAGCTCTTGTATTTTTTTATAGTCCTCAACTGGCAAACTCTATCTTATTTATAGAATTTTTTATATTCTCTCCATGTTTTGCCACCTCTTTGACACAGTTTGTACCACGCTTTGTCGTATTATTTGAGAGTTTTAATATTTCAGGAAAAGTAGCGATTATCTTTTGTGTTTCCATAAATGCAACATTTGTGTTCGCATACATAGTTAATTGTCTATTTTTTTCAAGATAAATATTAGACCTAACAGCACCCAATATTGAAAAAACGGTACAAACACCACTTACAATAGTTAAAAAAATATCCAACATATTACATGCCTCTTACTCTTTTATAGTATTGAAGAATTTCACATGCCCTTTCATACTCACTTGCCAATTCGTAAGCATGTTCTTCATCCCATGCATAATCTCCTATAACACCAATAAATCCCTCTGGCTTTTTCCCCCAATAAGTTTCATCTTGAAGAAAATTCGCCAAAGTTGAATAATCAAATATCCTCTCATCATCAACTGTTTGGCAAATAAAATCAAACCATCTTTCTTGATCACATGGATGCGAAGATCCTGTTGATTTATTTGCCATATAACAAAATGATTTGAGTTTTTTTAATGCTTCTTCTGAAATTATAGATGTGGGATCAAAAATATCATCACTTGGTTGTGTAATATCCAGTTCTGTACCACACTCTTTATAAGGTTTTACAACATCATCATAAAACTGCATTAAAACAGCATTATACTCCTCAACACTAAGTTGGCTCTTTTCAATCGGAACAATATTTCCAACCATTAACTCTCCCTTCGCTATATTATCCCCCATAAATATAGAAACACGAGCCTTATCAACATGATTTCCAATATAATCAAAAAACAGATATTCTTTCCACCTATCAGTCTGTGGTTCCATTTTCCAGTTTCCTACTGCATATTTTTTAATTTCTTCCACAAATCTTTTTAACTGCTCTTGACTTCCTTTAAAATATAACTCTCTATATGTTTTCATTTCTTCCTCCAAACTCTTATATACAAATTTTTTATACAACAAAAATCCATTTAATCATACAATAAAAATCCTATTTTTTCCACTTGATTTAAAATATTATTCTATAAGAATCAGCTAAAAGCAGACAAAAACAGCAAATCTTTCCTATATATCAAAAACAGAATCTTGAAAAATGTCATTAAAACAGTTTCTAAACTTCCCCTATTTTCTTCAAATACGCATATCTGTCTGTATGTCCCCGAAAATAAATTTGTTTTCTCTCAATATTATCTTTTTCAGACTAAGCCTGAAATATTCCAGCAATACCCTGTGTTCTTCCTCTGTTAAATAAATACCTTCCACGCCCTCCGTGACATTCAATATAAACGGATATTACTTTTCCATATCTCCAATCTGTTGCAAAGTGTAAGATAGCTGTCATCCTGCTTTTGCAAATCTACAATAATATTGTTGTTTATCTCCATAAATCCATCTTTGATACGCTTTATTAAATCACTATATCCTTCTGTTGCATTCATCTCAATCACCCTTTCGTTTTTATTATAATATACACATTTTTCACTGCAACAACAAATATGCGAATTCACCTTTATTCTGCCAATATGAAGCCCATTCTCATTAAGTATATTAAACAAAACATCTTAACGCTCATTCGTGGAAAGCTCCAGCACCACATCAATCCGCCCCTGTGACAATTCGTATGTAAAAAGGATCTGATTTGTGTTGTAGATGAATACAAAAATCTTGACCGGATTGGGAATGCAAGGTCTGATTCTATCCTTTAAGGCACTTGTGGAATTCTGTGAATCTGTCCATGTAATCCAGAGTATGAGTAAAGCTGGATACCCTTACAACAATGCAGCGATGGAGAGATGCTTTAACACTTTTAAAAACAAATGTACTAATTTGTATGAATTTCATACAGTTGTTTCAATAAGAGATCCTCTAGAAGAAATCCTAAATACTTTGACCAGATTGCCACCACCAGTCTTCATGTTATTGAGCTGCAGTATATCATGACTTAGCTTATAGTCTTGCGTGATGAGAAGCATATTGTATTTAAATCTAAGATCAGCAAAATGAACAAAGAAGACATTGTCTGCAAAGTTGTCGTTCTTATTTCCTCTTATGGTTATACAATTTCGATCTTTTAATTTTTGACATATTTTCAACCCATTTTCTGCTAAAGCCGCCTTGTAAGAATCGTTCCAACTGTTATAGTGTTTCATTAATTCTTCAATAACTTTGTATGGAATAACTACTTTTTTGTTATGCTTCTTTAGAATAGGACACATTTTTTCGATTAACGCGTCGCATCCTTCATACATAATACTACAGGTATCAATCATGATTACATAATTAAGAATCAATTGCTCTAAAAAGCTATCGACTAGAGCTGATTGCTCTATTGTAGCTTGGGTAGTTGAATCTTTAAAGGAAGATCCTTCAGAACCTTCCTCTGAAATAGTTTCAACGCCAGGCTCTATCGCTAGAAGAGAATCACATAATTCAGTATTAAAATCTGACAAATTCTCAGAAATATTTGCTCTGGATTGTTGATAATATCTAAACAATATTGGTCTAAGCTTTTTAATTTCTTTTTCTCTCAGCAATTGATTTTCATTGGATTTTAAACCCAGTTCTTCCATAGCTGCTATTATAGCAGAAACTGGTACATTTAAAATCTGGGCTATATTATCAATTGTCAGCTTCATAGAAATCTCCTAATTATGCTATTTTACTCGAGAGGAGCATCCCACTTAGTGACGTCACCTTCAGTAAGGGTAAACAGCTTGTTGTTTCCAATGCTTCCAGAAGAAACAGCTGCAATGCTCTTACCTAACCAAGTGAAGAGTCCTTTCATCTGAGTAATCTCAATCTGCATCGGTGCCTGTACAGGAGAAAGAGAGGCTAATGTTTCTTTACCCTCATTCGTACCAATGATAAAAGGGAATACACTCAGCTTCTTTTCAGACACAAGTTTTTGAATACGCATACGAGCTTTATCAAGTTCGGCTTTGGATCCGTTATCTTCACCATCAGTCATGATCACTAACCAAGGCTGGTAATAATCAACACCTTTATCTTTATATTCATTCTTACGTTTCTCAAGACAATCAAGTGCTAAATTAACACCTGCACCGAGAGAGGTACGATTGTGTGTTGAAAGAACAGGTACTTGTTCTCTGATATCATTATATTCTACACGAGAAAAATCGGTTAATACTCTTGCAATATCATCAAAGGTAACAATAGAAATTTCTGCTGCATATCGTGCATTCTCATCTTCATAAATTGCATCATAAAATAACTGAATACCTTTCTGCAGAGTTTCCAGTCTGGTTTTGCCACCAGTAACTACATTGTAACATGTTCCATCAATTATAGTAGTTTCTCCTGTAGGTATTCCGCCAACAGTTGTCATCATAGAGCCGCTAGTATCCAAACATAAACACACTGGTACGTGTGCATCTGGATTATCAAACAGATCCTGAATACGAATATAGTCACTTGCCATAATATGTGTCCTCCTAAAAATATAATATTATTAATCCAGTGGTGCATCCCACCAAAATATATCCAACATATCCCACCAAGAATTTTTGTTGTTTTCAATAATGTACTTACAAACTTTTAACATAGAATCTAAAGATATCGAAATGTCTGATTTAAAATCTGAAATAACTCTCACAGTCAGTTCATTCCATTCATTATCAGAGATTCTATGTATACTATTAATACTACCTCTGCTATAATATATCCTATCTCTCATTGTTTATAACCCCTCTGCCCAGTTAACAACTTCATAATACTCTAATTTAGGGCTTGTATATCCGTCAACACATCCAGATGAAATCTGAACTGCACTCTTCGCAAACCATTTAAAAAGGCCATCCATCTGAGTTTCTTCTAACTGGAATGCTTTTTGCTTTGGTGAAAGCTGGTTAAGCTGATTAAGATCAGCACCTTTACCAACACCAAAAGGATAAACAGCTAATTTTTTACAACTAACTAAATTTTTAATCCTTTCTTGCGCAATAGTTAGCTCTAGTGGATTACCATTATTCATTCCATCACTCATAACGATTAGCCAAGGCTGATAACAATCGACACCTTTGGATTTGTATTTTTTCTTACATCTATCAAGTAAATCAAGAGCCATGTTAATTCCCTCACCCATTGCAGTTTCACCTTGCGGTATAAAATGAGGTGTTTTTCTCACCTGTCCATCTTGTTTTACTACAGGAACAAAATTTTGGACTCTTTTGGCTTTATCATTAAATATAACTATTGAAACAAGAACAGTAAGACGAGCAACCTCATCTGCAAATATTGCATCATAAAACTTCTGGATACCTTTCTCAAGTATTTCAACACGAGAAGTTCCACCTTCTACAACTTCCACAAGTTGATTACCATAATCTTTGCTAACAACGTATTTGCCAGTTCTTCGCCCGCCAATAGTTGTAGCCATTGTGCCACTAGTATCAATACAAAGGCAAACTGGCAATACAGCTTCTCTAGGAGTCCATAATTCGTCAGTTATAATAGTATCTCTATTCATCACATTCTTCCTCCATATTAATTGGTTGTTCCTCAACAAAAAAACTACAGCGTGGATGAATTGTTCGTTTGTATACATTGTTTCCCATTTTAACAATATAACCAAGCTCCTCTAAAGGAGCAAGCCATGTTTTTATAAAATTACGGGTGTTTTTGAGTCCCATTAATTCACACAGCTCTTTGTCACTCTTTGCAGTTTCTAGAGCATTAAGAATATCTTGATAACGAATTTTTCTTTTCTTCGCATCACTAGGTCTTTTAGCCTTTATCCCGAAGTAATCATTCACTTCTGTATCATCCAGTTCATCATATGCTTTCAAATGCTTGGATACTAAAATCAGACTGCAATCATCTCTGGTTTTTTTTGCGATAGCATCTTTAAGGCTTGCCTCAAGAACTGGTTGCAAATATTCAGGAGATGTCATGCCTAATCTTTTTATTAATCGCTGAAGAACTGGAGCAACCTCATTACGTTGCTTGCTATATAAGCTTGCTTCGCTGCCGTCACTCATCAATATAAATCCATTAATAGATGTAGCTAATCCTTTAACCAGTTTCATCATTTCTAATGCACATGAAGATGTGACAAAGTAAGTCGTATTAGCAAACTCTCCATTTTTGGGACTGGATGCGACTTTGATTTCATCATCTTTAGTGTAAGCTATTACTCCATCTCCTAAATGAATTATAAGAAACCTTTTATTACTGATTACTACTGCTAGTAAAGTTGAAGCAAGATCAGATAGCTCACATTGATTTTCAATTGCGGTATCTTGCAATGCTTTTAATAAGTGTGAGAGTATCGTGTTTTTTACTGGCATAGGGGTATTACTATTGTAGAATTCATCAAATCTCTCACAAAGCAGTTTACACACTTTTCTAGTCACGGTTTCAGCGCCATAGTGCGACAATTTTGCTGAACCAGCGCCATCTGCCAGTGCAACTGCTAAAGCATTAGATGTTTCATAAACAAATGTTTTATCCTGACAAACACAATTGTCTTGGATGTGAGATTTACCGATGGTAGCACCTTGTACAGCTACCCATATATCTGTTTGTTTGTTGTTTAACTCCATATACAATCCTCTAAATCATTACTATTAATAAGGTGATCGACTGACCAGAATAATTGAGGTATAATCTCAGTTATTCTGGAAGCAAATCGATTGATATAATTAGTTCAAAGTTGATCTTAAATAATTAACCATATCTATATACTTTGTCTTACAATCTTCATATTTGTTATCAAGTATCATATGATGACAAGGAACTAAGTAGTCATCCCACAAAGCTTGGCAAATTATTTCGTAATCTGGTGATTTATGCATACACTGCACTAATTCAGGTGCAATACGATAATACTCTTCAATTAACTCTTTTCCTTCGGGCTGATTCTCCAACCAAATATCTCTGAAGAATCTGAAATTCATTAACTCAGCACAATCATCCGGTTTTCCTAAATATACACATACTGCAGTAGTAATAAAACATCCTTTTGATCCAGATGAAGGATGTGTAGAAGTTGAACTCTTTCTTGATCCACTGCTACCTGATGAAGCTCTATGAGGTGAACCATTATTGCCATAGTATGAACCACTTCTTCCTGAATTAAGCCTTATACCCTTATCTTTGCAGGATTTACACATTTTTGGATATTCAAACTTATAATTACCTTCAGCGGCTCTTTGTTTTGCACGAGCAGTATCAAACTTAGTATACTCAATCTTATTGTAGCATCCAGGTACTGCACAAGTTTTACTATGAACAATGGAATTATCCTTTCTGCAATCAGGACAAAGAATTGGAGGAGAACTCATTTTTCTATAATATTTCTCATAATTAGTAAAAATGAATTCTTTTCCATCGTACCAACATTTTGCAGGTATACCTTTTCGCTGACATTCAGGACAATAACCAGCTTTCAATGCCTGATCATCAATGGCATATTCTTTGTTGCAATTATCACCTTTACAAATTACATACACAATACTAGGTCGATGCTTAAGCCTTGTAGGATATAACTCCAGACTAGATGGATCAACATCCAATGTCAGAGGATTATTAGCCAGTTCAGTCTTCCATAATTTAATAATACGATGATACTCTAACAATTCATTCTTCCACTGATCCACTGATAATCTTTCTAAAATATTAAAGTCTGAATTACTATCTTCCTTATTAAAAACTTTTGAGAAGTTTTCTTTCATCCTTCTTGTAAGATGACTCCAGATAAAGCGCCATGCGCCATCTGGAACATTTTCACCATGCTTTTCACCTACGGCATAAGGGAAATGCATCTCAAGGATATTATCAACAATATCTTCACCACCCTGTTGAGTATATGGAGGTTTACCAGGCATCATTAACATGAAAATAAGGGTTGCAACAGCAAAGTACTCATTTTCTTTGGTTCGAAGGATGTCGGCATAGTCATTGAATTTTCCTTGTTTATGCTGCATATGGATTTCCGGAGCTGTAAAAAGTTGAAATCCTACTGGGCAAGGAAGATCATCAATCTGAAAACTATCAGTGTCTACCAGGTAAACTTTTGTAGGAGAAACTATAAGGAAATTGTTAGGATTAATATCCCCAATCAGAATATTGTTATCGTGGAGATATTTAATCTTAAACAAAATAGTGATAGCACACTGAACAAGATCCTCTTTTTTCCATCCAGGTAGTTTCTTTATAAAAAGGGCTTTTCTGAATATACTAGACTGAATAGAATATCCCTTGGCTTCAGGCATGAGGTATCCTATAGGCTGCCCATATCTATTATATAAGATTCCCATAGGAAAACAAATACCTTCGTATTCTAATTTTGCATTAATCATCTTATTAAGCTTTTCAAAACGATATTCAGTGCAACATTCTTCCTTATAAATCTTAGCAACAAATGGGGTATTTGTCTTATAGATGGCACCCTCACCACCACTTCCTAATTGATCCAGCAAAGCAATCTCACCTTTAAGATCAGAAGATACATAGACCTTGTCGTTTGTAGAAGGAATTATACTAATCGGAATCTTCTTATCACTACCAGGACGAACAACTTTACAGATACTAAAAGGTTTCGACGATTTTGGCTTATCAATAGTATTACTAAGATAGCCATATTTATTAATCTTCTTTACAGTAATAGTTTTACCATTGGCAGAACACTGCTGATTTAATGATATTAAGTCTGCAGCCAATTGTTGATCTTGAGTAATTACAAGTAATGGTGCCTGCACTCTAAAGTGAGAACAGTAGGCTATTAAATCTTTAGTATAATTGCATTCACCTTGAGTAATAGCGTCTCTCTTTACTAAGAGATCATTTTTGTACAGTTCACCTAATGCATTATAGTGATAAATAGCCAATTTACATCTTTCTATATCTGATTTATCTTCAGCTATCCGTCTAAGTTCTACTAAAACAGATAGAGGGACATTTATTTTTTTCGCTGAAGATTTTAACATGGGAGCCATCCGCCGAAATGCTTTTTCAGCAGCTGGAACTAACAAACAAGACAAATCAATAAATATATAATTGTCCTTAATTAGTTTTTCCATGCTCTTCATAGATGCTGCTTCTTTTCTGGCCTGTTCATCCTGTTCTGCCTGCTTCTTTTGTGTCTGCTGAGACATATAGGCTCTAATCTGCAATAACGCCTCAGTGTTAATCTCTGCATCTGGATCAGCGCTGACACCAGAGTTTTCTGCCAACTCAATCCAATCATTTAATGAATACTCATTTTCTTGTGAGTTTGCAAGATGTCTCAAAGTAATCAAAAAATCTACCTCCTCATTTACCAAGTATAGTTTAATTTAATACACTCCAAGAATCTGATTCAAAAGCATCAGCAATTAAAGTATCATCTTCAGAAAAATCAAAATCAATATCTTCCTTTGAATCTTCATCAGTATCAAAATCATCATCATCCGAAAGTTCATCATCATCTAAATCGTCTGTATGCTTTGTATTCTTGCCAAGCATATTTGCTAGTTGTTCTTCTAACATTGATATTTTTTCGATATCTGTTTCTATTTCATCATCAACATTGTCGTCATCTGGAGAATTCATTCCAGATTCTTCAAGTTGTAAGGAAGAGACTGTCTTCAGAGCTTCATCATTTGAATCGTTTGCCTCTGCAGGAATTTCATCATCAAAGGATGACTCTTCAGCAGGCATAATATCAGCAACAATAGTTTTTTTGCTTAATACATCTTCAACATTAGATGTAATCATATCTTCTTGTAATGATTCCTCAGATACAATTTCTTCATTTTCAACTGTGCTTTCAGCTGTTTTGTTAACTATGATTGTGTTTCCATGCTCAAAATTTTCAGATTCATCTTCGAACCAAAAATCAATGATATTTGACTCAGTAACCTTACAAATTAAAATTTCAGCACCTTCAACTCCGCTAGTATTTAGCATTTCAACAGCACTAGCAAGGGTTTCATCTTGGGTAACAAGCATCATTTTGTAAACTGGTTTAAATCGTGAAAAAGCAGATAAGAAAGTACTCATAACAGTAGTATCTGCACCGTCTCCACGAACTGACAAAAGATCAGCTTCCTGTACTTTTTTCAGATTACGTAAACCTTCATCTGCTCCAAAAATAAAGTTCTGTTTGATATCTTTTACCATGTCCTGAAGACAATCAACAACCGCTTTTGGAACTGTAATTTTCAATGGCTTTGATATATTCTTAATTTCTGGAATAAGAATATCCAAAAAATTTTTCGTATTTTCATCACACAATGCACTTGAGTCGATAAAGATATGATATGTTAAAAGAAACTTTTCAAAAGATTCAGTATTGGATTTTTTGACTAACTTATTGAAAAGATTATTTGAACAATCGTAATAATAGTTCACCATTTCAATCCACCTTTTAATAATGGAGTCACTATTTTCCACAATTTCATCCATTACAGAACTGTTGTCCAAATGCTGAATGGAAGATGCAGAAAAACTGATAACATTACATAGGGAATGAATTTCTTGAATTGTAAGGTGTATTGACTTCTCCTCAATTTCACATTCTCTTTTATAGCAAACTCCGTCACTGTTTTCTGCCCATTTATGAATTACTGCTGGGTCAGATGTGTATGAATATATCTTCTTTAACCTTTCTTTAGGAATACCAGATAATAAAGATAAACGCTCTACTATTTCTTTGGATTTGCCAGAAATTTTGTCTAAGAACCTTTTAACTAATGAAATCACATCATCTTCAAGTTCCTGAAGTAATTCATCAATCTGAACATCAATGAAATCTTTCATATATATCCTCCTTTATAAATATAGTATCATATTTTTTGATTGGCTCTTTGAAAAATTTTAATCAATCAAACCATATCTGATTGATTACATCGTCTACAGGTGTATTACTAAAAGTTGCATTTGTCGACTCATAAATCAAATTAAAGAATTGCTCGATTTCATTAAGATGACCAGCTTCTTTAACATGAATAATTCGTTCAGGATGAATACTTAATTCGGACAATTTTGCCATGTCAGCACATTCTCCATTCTGTTGCTCTATACCTGCTGCAATGAACACCAGTTTTTCCTCTTTCTCGCGATTTTTTATTTCATTTGCAGCTGTTACATAAGAATCAGCCACATATTTTTTTACATTAGTAGGAGCACCTTTTCCTGCATCTGGATATCCATCTGTCAAAAGAAACATCAATGGTTGGTAGTACTTTTCTGCGAGATTTTTCCATTCAAATTTCTTTTCATCTAATCTCTGCAGAACATACAATAAAGCACCACCAGTATGAGTAAAGCCATGACTGTTTTTAATAACTAAGGAATAAGGATTTACATTGTCTAAAATTTCAAAATCCGCGATTACTTCATATTCACTACTATAATGAATAACAAGAAGATCAACAGTATTTCGAAAAGTCGTCTCCTTTTTCATGTTGTTTACCAGATTGACAATGCAATTATTAAGTAAGTCTTTTATATCTTTAGTAGAAGTGCTTTTATCAATCACAATTGCTATAGGTAAATGTAATCGTGGTCCGTTACCTCTTGAAGGAACAACAAAATTCATGGGAATCTCCTTTCAATTAATTTAATATACCAAGAATTCTTATCCATGCGCCAATACTAATATCTTGTTTGAAACAAAACTCATCTACAAAAGTTTTTCTGAGTATACGTGGTTGATTGAACCATAGATTTTGAATATCTTTATTAGCTATTGGGGATACTGTGTCTGTGTTCAAAGGAAAAACAGCTTTTTTCCAATTGAGTTCTGTGTCATCAGAAACTGCTTGAACTTGACGTAATGGTTCATCCCCAAATAAACATTGAAACAGTATTACTGCTAGAGCAAAGTATTCATATCTTGGTTCGCGTAATTCACTTGAAAATCCATGTTCAGAAATCTCTGGGTGTTGATACATTTTAGTAATTCCACCACCAGGGTAATTGGTGATTTGGAAACTATCACAATCTACTAAACCAACATTATCCTCACTATCTATCAATATATTATTGAAGGATAAATCATTAACGAGGATATGCATTGTATGCAGTTCTAAAAGGATTAATAGTAACTGTTCAAATATTCTACCAAGATTATGCCCATCCCATCCAGTAATCAGATATTCTCGAAGCAATCTTCCCGAAATTGGTTTCATACTATATCCAATTATACTAAAAGGATAATCGTATAACAAATCTACAGGAAATGCTACATTTAGGTCTGAAACACGATTTCCAAATTTTTGAAGCAATTGTAATTTTTCTTTTTGTGTTTCAATCATTGATTGATTCTTATAACCTTTTATATACATTCCTGGTAATAAATTACAGGTATATATGTATGCATTACTGCCACATTTTCCCGTTGAAATAAACATATCACCTGCCATTGTACAATTCATCTGGCGGTTGAGATATACTGTTGAAATACGAGTCAGCTTATCAATCGGTTTGCCAGGGTTTAAGGAATGAGGAGATCTTAATCGATACTTCTTTGCCATGTTTAACTCCATGATAACAGGAGTTCCTTTAACATAACTCCATGATGAAGAAGATAACAAGATATATATATTATCTCCAAAAGAGGAACTATCCAAGAATTCATCGGTCTTATTCAAATCACCAAACAAGAAGATTAACGGTCCCCTGTGTATATTTATATAGGATATTGATTTAACACATTTTTGATACATCTGTGCTAAATCCCACTCAGGAAATTTTGTGACTGCTTGAACATGCTTGAGGATATATTCAGCTTTTATTCCAAATATTTTTGATTTTGTCATTAATTTTAATTCCCAAAAGACATCATTTGGAATCAAATAATCAAAATCCATAGAAAACAAGTTTTTCAAATCTTCAAGCTTGTAATTCACACAACTAGTATGTAGGATAATTTTTGTGCTGCGTGCTATTGTAATATTCCGCAATTTCCATGCAGTTAAACATTCATAAATCACTTTTTCACCTTCATTTTAAAGAAACTTCAAAATGGCTTCCTTCTCTTTCTGCGTGCTATTATAATCCTTTAGACCGTCTTGTAACATCGCTTTTAAGTGCTTTGACTCGATAACACAATATTTATTTAAGAAGCGAAGGGCAGGAAAATAACCTTCTTCAGCAGCTTGAATAATATAGCTTTTACCCAACTGTCGATCTTGTGAAATACCCTTTTCGCCAAAAAACAGATGACGTCCATATACATATTTTGAGATTGAACATCCTTCTTCCGCAGATTCTTTTAGATTGTATACATAATCTTTGAGTTCATTTTCTCGATTATGGAGAGTTGCCCGAATATACTGAGCAATAGGATCCCCCTCATAAATCAGTATATCAAGTGCCTGCTTAATATTTTTGACGATTTCTGGGTTATTATGGTATTTTGAATACAAACAATAGATTAACAATCTTCTGCAACCAGGTGCATTCTTTGCACTTCCTGTATTAGCAAGATTAATTGCTTTCTCGTAATCTCCTTGTAAGAGAGCCTGTTTTGAACCGAGGAAATATGGGTTGTCAATTATCTCTTTATCATTATCTGGAACAATATTGGCGAGATCCTTATACATGTCGTCTGCATGTAAATATCTGTTTTGTGGATAAAATTGAACTGATTTTAATATTATTCTTTCCAAATCAGTTGAAATAGATGGAATACGTGCAAGCTTATTGATTCCCTGATCAAAGAAATAATTTGGGAAGTTTCCTCCACTTAGCATATAATATAAAGTCGAACCCAAGGAAAAAATGTCTGCATTAAAACAACCGAAAAAACTTTTTTTCAATTCAATCTCTGGTGCAATGAATGCAGGCGTGCCACATCTTGTTAGTATAGATTCTTTGAATTTATCCATTCTTCGGCAAATCCCAAAATCTCCAAGAACAAAACGAACTTTCCTTTTTCCTCTATATACAAAAATATTAGAAGGTTTTACATCTCTATGCAAAATTCCATGATTTTCACATTCCTGAAGAGCATGGCATATATCCATTGCCATTTGGACAACTAACTTTTCAGTCATTCCATACTTCTTAATATAATCATCAAGAGGTATTAATCTCCTCATTTTTACCAAAAAGACAGATCGACTCAATTCGCTCATTGGTTGTCCATTGTTATCTTTGTCTAAAATATATTCATATGAATCTATAATAGGAACAATGTATTTACAATTACTCAGTTCTTTCATTGAACGGATTTCATTTTGAAAGTAACTTCGCATCTTAGTGCGTTCACTGATACAAATTGGATCATTACGATCTACTCTTGAAATGCATCGAGTGTCCATGACCTTTAATACTTGCATAGGGTATGTTCCAGGTAATTCATATACATCAGCGGTAGTGCCTTTTCCAATTCGTTTTCCTAATACAAGCGAGGAATCATACTCTTTTAATAATTGTTGAAGTTCTTTTCTACATATTTTCATAGTTTTTTCTCTTATCTGAAATTCTTTTCATTTCTTCGGAAAGCATTGATACTATTTCTAATGTGGAATTGTTCTTTTTTTGATTGGCATCAAAAATAAGGATAGACCAATCGTCCAGACGTTCACTTGGGATTTCTGCCATTTGGTTAAGTGTACGACATAAATCGTCATCATTAGAAATCAATTTATCTTTAGTATAGGACAATAATTCTTTTGCAGTTGATGAAGCATTTAGATTGCCTCGATTATAAAACATTAAATATGCTCCATCACTAGTCATAAGAGCTCGAATAATATCAATTTCTGCAATCTCAAATTGATCTATTCGAATATGCTCGATAGCATCCTTACTCACAATAAAAAATGTTCGATTGGAAAAACCATTTATATTATCTGGTCCTGATACAAAAACAATATCGTTATTGCTATTGGCAAGAAAGATTGCACCATCACCAAGATGACAAGTTAGCAGATTAGTTCCATCATTTATAAGAAAAAGTAAAGTTGCGGAAAATTCTCTAGAATCAGAACAACCAACCTGCTTTGCAAAAGTTATCAATCCATTCAATATGTGATTTAGTATTGTTTCTTTTTGCTCTGTCTGATCACACATCAAATACTCATTAAGAGTATGTCTTGAAAAATAATCAATAACACTTTCGACAGTGACTTTGGCTGCCTCTTTTGCATACTTAGCTGATGTTGCACCATCAGATAGAGCCATTATATAATTACCATTATCAGCATAGGAATAGTTTACATAATCCTGACACGGAATACCTCTTTTTTCATGAAATATTCCCCATCCTAAATAGCTTATCGTATTTATATTTTTTTACCTCCTGATTAATATTTTAGAGTAGTTCTAAGAATTTCTTTACCGCCTTTGCTTCATTCTTTTCAAAAATATTAGTTTCTTCGATCCTTCTTTTTATATATTCAGACAGATGTTCATCGGGATAACAGCCTATATCCAGATTTATGTCAGGGAAAATCCCTTGCTTTTTGATGGAATATTTAGCTTTTTGATCATATTCCGGTGAATAATCTTTCAATTCAAAATCTGACTCTATGCATAATTGATGAGGATTAAAAAAAGATGAAAACTGACAATACAGTTCTTCCAGATAAAAAACAATAGATCCTTCTAATCGATCTTTAGGACACAGTTTACCCATACCAGCTTGCTTTAATAA
>CAMWXG010000019.1 GCA_947178155.1 uncultured Lachnoclostridium sp. | reverse complement strand
ATAATAAGCCTTATTTGTGGGATTGCAGCTGTTGTATTTATTGTAAGCACTATTGTTATTGTAAATAGAAGAGGGAAAAAAGAGCCTGAAATCATTACAAAATCTAATCTGGAAAAGATAATCAATGTAAGCGATTTATCAACTCTTGAAGAGGTTTACAATGGCATTGCAAAAGTGACAAATTCCCAAAATCCTGATGAAATTGATTACTATGTTTCATATGACGCAAAAGTTAAAGCTGGTATTGATTTTCAGCAAGTGGACATTGATGTGGACAACGAAGAAAAAGTCATTATGGTTACAATACCGGAAATAAAGATAAATGATGTAAACGTAGATATTGCTTCGTTGGATTATATATTCTTGAATGATAGGGCGAATACAGAAACTGTATCAGAGCAGGCATACGAAAAGTGTATTGAAGATGTAACCAACGAAACTGGTACTGAAGATACCATTTATGAATTGGCACATGAAAACGCAGAGAATATAATTGAGGCTTTGATAAAACCGTTTGTCTGTCAGTTAGACGCAGAATATAATCTGATAATAAATTAAGGAGGATACTTAAGATGAAAAAAATGATTTGTTTATTTGCAATCTTTACTATATGTCTGACAATGACAGGTTGTTCAAGTAAGGATAATGAATTCAAAAATGTTGAACCGCAGATATCTCAAATGAAATCCATATGTGAGCTGGCTACTATGAAATGTTATTATCATAATGTTGCTAAGTATATGGAAGAGGATGCATCTGGAATGTGGTTTTGGTCAAAAGACAGAAAGTTTTGGATTGAATATGCTGGTATTGTTACTATCGGAATAGATATTTCTAAGATGAAAATGGAAGTTAAAAATGATAATGTAACTATTACCATTCCGCAGGCACAAGTGTTGGGATGTGAAGTTGATGATGCAACATTGACAGAAGAATCTTTCGTTGTAGCAAAAAATTCTGCAAAAATTGAGGCTGAACATCAAACAGCAGCATTCAAAGAAGCGCAAGCTAAAATGCAAGAATCGGCTAGTACAGATACAGCTTTATTATCTAATGCACAACAGAGGGCGCAAAAGCTGATAGAAGATTATGTAAACAATATAGGAGGCTGTATTGATAAAAAATATAAAATAACCTGGGAATATCTTGAAGAAGATGAATTGGGCTGAATTGTAACATAGATAGTAATAATTTCAATAAATGCTAAATTATGTGTTTGCATATGCCGATATACATTATGTAATAGGAATTGCAAATAGTTTTTTACTATATAAGTATATCACTTTAGAAGCAACGGATGGCGGATATTTACAATGAACTGAAAAGATAGATTTCATTGTAGATATCTGCTTTTTTATCGAATAGGAAATTCCTCTTAAATTTTATTATATCCATAATGGTATGACAATAAGAATTTTGCACTTGGACCGAAAAGGAGAGTGATAAGGGTTACTGTTCATTCCATGATAGTAATAGAAGTGCTTTTGGTGCTGTTAAACTTGGATTTTTGACAAAATACTTGTCAAAAATTCTCAAGTCTGACATGGGTGTGAAAAGTAACTGATATGGTTCTGACTGCCTGATGAACCATATAGTACCACAATTAGCGTTAATGAGCTTTTGTAATATTAAAGTGATATAGATTTTAGCATTTTTAATTATAGTAAAAAATTATTTTAGCAGTGTTTCTTATTATAATTATAGTACTATGGATAATGCTTGTAAAAGCAATTTTTGAGCATTTTTTCAATAATATCAGATGCATTGACTATGCAGATGGAGGATGAATTCATAGTATATAAAAGAAAAAGGGGGAAATTTAACAAATGGGAATTACAGGTATAACTAATTTTTTAAATGGATATGATGAAAGAATGTCATATAATGTCAGGAATGGTTTTAAAAAGCAAACAGCAAATCAGCTTACAGACAGTACTGCCAGCTTATCAGACAGTTCTGATATCTTTGATTTAGACAAGCTTGAAGAAGAAGGTGTTGATGAGAATGGCGACAGTCTGTGGGAGCAGTTTCAAAATCTTGTCAAGGCAAAGCGCGGCGAGTATCTTAAAAGGGCGCGTAGTGGTTCTTTCGAGCAAAAATTTCGTATTGGCAGTGGTGAATATACGATAGAAGAATGGAAAAGAATGCTTAAGAACTTTGATAAAGCTATGGGAATTGATGAAGAGGAAGAACTTGATGAGGAAGAAGCTCTTAAAGAAAAGGAAAGAGAAGCAGACAGGGGACTTGGACTTGATGATATTTTTATGCTTAAGGTAAGTGAAGCTGTAAATGGTGATGATAAGCGTACTGAGAGTGAAAAGGAAATTGAGAAAGAGCGTGAGGAAAAAACTGCTAACAGTACAGGAAAGTATAATGATACAGGAGAGCTTACAACTGCAAGTACAGACAGTATAATAAAGGAAGCCATAAATGGAGCTGATGCTACCGAAGATTATATGGCAGTAACTTATAGTGGTAAAGTAGTAAATGCATCAGAGCTTTCTCCTGCTGACAAGGCTTTGAATGAAGCTGCTTCAATTCTTGCAGAAACTACTACAATGAGCGAATATCCTGCTGAAAATATTGAAGATAAAACGTTTTATGTAACAGTTTATACAAAAGAAGGTATAATGTGTTCCTCATATAAAGATGGCAAAACATCATTTGAATGGCAGATTAAGTTTAATAATGAAGAAGAGTATGATAAAGTCATGGAGTTTTTAAATGATTTTGACAAGGGAGATAATCTTACATTTGCCGCACATGAGGACTTTTGGAATGACTTTTTATCAGGAAGTCTTGATGTAAATGGATTTCTCAATTTTTGGGAAAATCATGTGGAAAATGGAATACCTAATTATACTATTGAAGATGAAAAAAGTATGTATATTGATGAAGAAAGAGCTAAATATGCACCATATTTTAATGAGCCAGGACTTTTTAATATGTTGTCAGAAGAAGATTTGCTAAAGACTCCTTCTAAAACATGGTTTGATGAAGAGGATTTGGAAATGCTTAACAGCGGATTTATTGAGAGTTATGTTGACAGTCATTATGGCGCATCTGCCGGCATGGCAAGGACTATTACGCTCCCTGATAATATTTTAGAGCTGTGGAAAGCATCGAAATATTATAGTCGTTAGGAAAATGTAGAGTTGTTATGGAAGTAACAGGGATAAATAGTACATATTCTTACATATATAATTCAAAGACAAATAAACTTTCTACGACAGATGGCTTGAAAGATGATTTCATAGACTATTTTAATGGGGATTTATCAGAACGTGAATACTCTTCATTAAATGGATATGATGCATGTAAAAAAAGTGATATAAAAAATTTAATAAATGTCTTTAGACCTATAAACTTTTTAGGTAATTCTGACGATTATATATACAGGATATCAGGTAGTATAGATGCTGCTAATTTGTGAACATGCAGTATTGATGGCAAATGTACTTTTTCAACATATACCAGAATGGTTACATCAATGAAAAGTATACGCCTTTTGTACTTGATTTTTTAAAGGAGCAGGGAGTTGATACAGATAGACAGTTTATTGTCAATGGAACAAGGTGTGAAGTAAGATATGGAAGGATTTATACAGTGGGAAATACTTATATATCACCTGAAAATATGCATAATAAACTATATCAAAAGACTTTGGAAAGCTATAGGGAATGGCTTGACAAACCTCTAAATATCTGATTTAAGTAACCTGTATTAAGTTTAAGAATATTTTAAAAATCAGCTATGCCGATGGATATAAGGTTGTGGCAGAAAGGGGGAGATTATTATGTCAATTTCAATATATGCAGGTAATAATTCTGCAAATGCCATTAAAAACTATAACAACTCACAGTTGGCACCGGGTAAAAACAGTGTTTTTGCAGACCAGAGCTTAAATGCAAATCCACTTTTTAAAAATAATTTTGGTGCAGAAGATGTTAATAGGGCAGAAAATGACAAGCTTTTATTAAAATCAAAATTGAGTGAGACAAAGATGGATGCGCTTGGAGAGTATTTTGGGGCAATGCAGACTGCAAAAGAGGAATCAGGTCGTGACGGTTTTACAATGTTTGCCCGTATAAAAAGGCTTATAGACACTGAAAGAAATTATCGTGAAACCAGTGCTTATAAATCTAAGAAAGACAAAGATACATTTGTTTCAGACCAAATTGAAGCAATGAGGGAGAAACAAGAAGAAATAGAAGCGCTTAAAGCTAAAAAGGCAGAACAGGAAAATAAGGTGGATTCAGCTGCGGATGATAACTCTGGTATTTCTGATGTTACAGATAAAAATAATGAGAAAATTAGTGTTAATAAGACATCTGCAGATAACAATAATAGTTCTAATGTATCTGCTTCAAAGAAGAACATTGCAGACACAGATATTAGTAAGCAGAAATACAGCAGCATATATTCAAATGATTTGGCAAAGAAACCTAAAGTGTCAGTAAACAGCGGTGCTATGTTTGACTTGTCAATGTAGGTATAGGATGAATTTTTAAAAGTACAAAATAATCAGAGTTAGAGCGGTATTATGAAAAATTACTATTTGTATAGTAAAACAAGTGCCGCTCTGATTTTTTATAGAGTAGTAAATTACTCATATAAAGGAGATAGTGAAAAATGAGTGAAATATTATGTTCAACAGGCGCTATTATTGGTCGGCCAAACAACCGTGATTACACTCTTTTAAAGAAATTGTCAGGGAAGCTTAAGTTTGATGGTTTTGAGTTTATGATGTACAGCTCTTGGTATGAAATAAAGGACAAACTTGTCGAAGAACTTCTTGATATGGGGCTTTATATACCTGTCATGCATTGTGATAAGCACATAGGTGAAAGTATTAGCTTAAATGATATTAATGATGACAGCTTTGATGAAGCAAGAAGCCTTTTTGAGGTTAATTGTGAAATTGCTGATAAGCTTGGTGCAAAAAAGCTTGTTATACATCTTTGGGATGGAGTTACCTCAGACAATAATTTTAATAATAATATTAGAGCATATGGGATTTTAAAAGAAATTGCAGATGCATATGGAATTGATTTATTGGTGGAAAATGTTGTCTGTAATAATGAGAATCCAATGAAACGATGGTGTGAGCTTTTAGAGATATATCCTGACATACATTTTATATTTGATACAAAAATGGCCGATTTTCATGAGCAGCTTGATTTACTTTATGAAGAGGAATATAGTTTCCTGTGGCGAGATGGTCATATACGTCATTACCATGTAAATGACTATGGCGGCGGATATATGGAATGGGATAAACTTAAGTCGCTTCCAATAGGAAGTGGGCATATAGACTTTGAGAAGTTCTTTTTGTTTGTAAAGAAAACAGGCTATAGTCATACATTTACTGTTGAAGCAACAGCATTTGACAGGGCTGGCAGTGTAGACATTAATATGCTTAATAAATGTTTTGAATTTATAAAAAATTGCAGTTTGCTATAATTGTATTTTTATCGTATAATAGAGATGTTGTGTTAAAATTTATATTAGTATAACGGAGGTATTTATGAGGATACACAGCATTTTCTATAAGATTATGTTTCCGATGGTGATAATTGTCTGTTTGTCTGCTATTGCGATTTTATTTGCTACAGGCATACTTTTTGATAATACATATGAAACTCAAATTCAAATACAGAACAAAAATTCAAGCAATTTTATCTCACAGTCTGTTGAAAGATTTATGGATAAGGCATATGCTGTTGCGGAAGAACTTGCTAATTATAATGCTATACTTACAATGAAAAATAAAGTTCAGACACCAATTATAAAAGGGACAGTAGAAAGAAATGATTATTTTGAATTAATATACATACAGGACATGAATGGGGACCAGACTGCCCGTACATCAGGAGAACTTGGTAATCGTGCAGGACGTTGGTGGTTTATACAGATGCTTGAACAAAACGAGCCATTTGTTTCTAAGTCATATTATTCAGTAAACACAAATATGACATGTGCTTCGATTTTTTTACCGTTAGTAAAAAACAATGAAACTATTGGTATTTTTGCAGCAGACATAAAACTTGCCATGCTGCAGTCAATTGTAGAAGAGTTTTCTGATAAGGAGTCAGGGAAAATTTCTTATATAATTGATAGTGAGGGAAATGTTGTTGCACACCCTGAAAGCCTTTATTATGAGGAATTGTATAATTATAAAAATCTTACAAGGACTATTGCTAAAAAGAATGATGCAGGTGAGGTCATATATGATGCAGAAGGAAACATTTTAACAGAGGAAATGCCTATAGAAGTTTCAAAAGAATATTCTGACATGATTAAATCTGTTATGTCAGGAAAAAGCGGTTCAGATGAAATTGTTGATGGGGATACTGCTTATTATGTAAGTTATGCGCCTGTGGAATTAGCTGGTGCATCTGATTCGTGGTCAGTAGTTACTCTACAGGATAAATCAAAAGCTATTTTACTTATGAAAAAGGTTAATAGGACAGGAGTTTTAATTACGATTGTTTCAATATTACTTTCAATAGCACTTATTGCGGTGATAGCGCATACTATTACAAAGCCAATAAAAATGTCGCACAAACGTTTAAAACAGCTTTCTGATGGAGATTTGACAAGTATTATTCCTGATGTAAGCGGCAGGGATGAAAGTGCACAGCTTATTTCAGATTTAAATAAAACAACAGCTATACTAAAAGATATAGTTGAAGGAATTAATGGTTATGCACTAGAAATTGCCAAAGGTGATTTTACTAAAGGTGTTTCATCTGAGTTTAAGGGTGAATTTAATGATATTGCGGTGTCTCTTAAAGCTATTGTAGGGAGTATAGGTCAAACTTTGCGTGACATTAATTCATGTGCAGATAATTTTATTGGCGGATTGTCAACCTTTGACAATGTCGCAAGTTCGCTTGCAGATGCTGCAAAAAGCCAGTCAGATGCTGTAGGAGAGCTTTCTTTAATGCTTAATGGTATTTTGGAAAAAATTACACAAAATACCAAAAGTTCACAAGATGCAGATGAGATGATGTTTATGGTTAAAGAACAGCTTGATCAAAGTGAAGGGAATTTGCGCAAACTTATGACTGCGATGAAAATAATACATAAAGATTCTGATGAAATAAGCAGTATAACAAAACTTATGCAGGATATTGCTTTGAGGACAACCCTTTTGTCTATGAATGCTTCAGTTGAAGCTGCAAGGGCAGGGGAGGCAGGGAAAGGATTTGCAGTTGTTGCCTCAGAGGTGCGTGAACTTGCCAGACAATGCAGTGAAGCGGCTGTTAATACGTTTGATTTAATAGAAAAGACAAGGGAAAATGTTCAGGCAGGTATGGAAAGGCTTGAGGACACAGTGACTTCAATGCATTCTGTGTATACTGGCGCTGATAAGACAGGTATACTTATAAGTGATATATATGCAGCAACATCTGAGCAGTCAAAGACAATTGACAAAATAGGTGCTGAACTTAAGTATATATCAAAGATTACAGAAAATAATTCAGTAACAGCAGCAGAAAGTGCAGAGACGGGTTCTCTTATGAAACGGCAAGCGCAGCAGCTACATACTCTTTTAAATAATTATAAATACTAAGTTGTTAGTTTGAATGTGGAAAGATATGTTAAAAAATTTGCGAATTTTTTGAAAATTTCAATTAGCTACTTGTAATTTATGCAATATAACTTTATAATTATATATAGAATACTGTGCAGATAATTAATAAGCACATAAAGAATAGTTATTAAAATAGTAGAAAAGCATACGGTGTTTACGTAATGCGGAAAGGGGTTAAAATGGTTTCAACAGGCGCATTTAATTATGTTAATGTTCTTGAAAAGGCAGCAGATGCAAGTTGGATACGTAATTCGGTAATATCCAATAATATTGCAAATGTAGATACACCAGGATATAAGCGCAAGGATGTTAATTTTGATCAATATCTTCAGGCAGCAGTAGCAGGAGGAAAATCACTTGATGATGATATTGCATCAATAGATTTAGAGGGGCTTACAGGTACTACATTTACAGATTATGGCAGCGTAAGTTACAGGCTTGACGGCAATAATGTGGATATTGACACTGAAAATGCAGAGCTGGCTAAGAATCAGATTAAGTATTATACAATGATTGACTCTATGACACAGGAGTTTAACAGGCTGAAAAGTGTAATTAAAGCACAATAAAATACAATCAGATTGATAAATGTATAAAATAGAAAGGGGATAGTTATGAGCGTTTTTTCTGCGATGAATATAAGTGCCACAGGAATGACAGCACAGAGAACAAGATTAGATGTAATTTCACAGAATATTGCCAATGTCAATACTACAAGAGATGCAGATGGCAATACATATATGAGAAAATCAGTTATATTTCAGGAAAAGACATATGTATCATTCAATGATGCACTTATTAATGCAACAGGTAATGTAGGGAAAGGTGTTAAGATATCAAGGATTTTCGAGGATAGTGAAACAGAGGGACGTCTGGTATATGATCCTTCACACCCTGATGCAGATGAAAAGGGATATGTACTTTATCCAAATGTTAATACTGTAACAGAAATGACAAATATGATTGACGCAAGCCGGGCATATGAAGCTAATGTTACAGCATTTTCGGCGTCAAAAAATATGGAGCTTAAGGCAATAGAGCTTGGGAAGTAAATTTTTTCTTTATAAGTATTAAGAATTTATTAAGATTTATTAGAAAATATTAAAAATTAGTTTAAATTTTTTGAAAAATAGGTTATAATGTTTAGGGTTAAATTTTAGGGAGTGTTTGTAAAAATGATAAAAGGATTGGAATATATTCGCAGGGAAGCGTAAAAAACGGAGGAAATTATGGATTCGTCAGCAATTTCAGGTGTGTCTTTTGACTCTTGGTTTAAAACACCAACTATTTCATCTT
Source organism: uncultured Lachnoclostridium sp. (assembly GCA_947178155.1). Lineage (GTDB taxonomy): Bacteria > Bacillota > Clostridia > Lachnospirales > Lachnospiraceae > Butyribacter. The sequence goes on along the minus strand of CAMWXG010000019.1, from coordinate 16,698 downwards.
CTTTGACAGATGAAGAAGATTCTTTATTGGTAAATTCAAATAAGGATAGAAGCGCATTTGCTACCTTGTTTGATTCTGCCGTGAATATGGTACAAGAAGCTAATGCATACAGCAATGCGGCTGAAGAGGAAGAGATTAAATATGCAATGGGTGAGTCGGATAGTATTCACGATTTGCAGATAGCACAGCAAAAAGCAAATATTTCACTGCAGTACACTGTTGCAGTCAGAGATGCTTTTATGAGTGCTTATAAGGAGATTATGAATCTTCAAATCTAAAAAAGCCTTTTGGCATTAGGGGAGTCGTGTTATGCAAGAGAGAATTAAAGAAATACCAGATAAGTTTAAACAGTTCTGGGGAAAGTATACAAGTAAACAAAAAAGTATAATAATAGGAGTTATATGTGCGGTACTTGTTGCTTTGGGTGTTTTAATATGGTTTGTATCAAGACCAACATGGTCAAGGTTTCAGTCATTTGAAAATCTTGATGATGCCAATAAAATGGCAAATGCTCTGACAGATGCGGGGATAGAGTTTGATACATCAGATAATGGCCTTATACTGTATGTAAAGGAAAAAGATTTTACAAATGCTTTATATACAATGAGTGATAATGGCCTTGTGGACAAGGGCTATACATGGGATGAAGCTTTTGATAATTCAATGTCTACTACTGAAAGTGAAAAAAATCAGAAGAGAATACTTGCATTACAGTCACAGCTTGCAAAGAGTCTTGTAAAGTATTCATTCGTTGACAATGCAGAAGTATATATTGATGTACCTGAAACGTCATATAAAGTACTTGATGATTCTGACAGCACAGCAACATCTGTTACTGCTATTATCACTGTATCAGAAAAAAATAAGGATATGGTTACTTCTGAAACGGCAGAGTCACTTGCTTATTGGCTCGCTAATGCGGTTGGTACTAGTGCAGAGCATACAATTATTAACGATTCAGATGGCAATAGCCTTTACAATGGTTCGCTAGGCGATGGGCTTGGAGGTACACTTACAGGCGGAAGTACAGAGTATTGTGAAAAGTTAAGGAATACTATAGCATCAAATATTGTTGCGCTTCTTCAAAAGTGTGATTATGATGATGTTCAGGTTGGAACACAGGGCATCGTATTTGACATGAGGAAAGTGGAAAGTCTTGTAAAGACATATTCTGTTGATGAAGGAAGGGAATATGGATATCCGGGTAATTATTATACATATTCAGCAACAGGCGGTACAGGTGCAGAAGGTGAGCCTGGTACAGCACAGAATGATGATGATACAGATTATGTGATTAATCCAGGTTCGAGTACATCATCTTCAGTAGACATTGAAAAGTATACAGATATGCTTACCAATGAAACTATTGAAAATATAAAAGCAGAAAAACCTGCTATACAGTATGATGAGTCTTCTCTCGGAATAGTTGCAAGACGTTATGTAATATATAAAGAAGAGGATCTTGAGGCAGATGGGACTCTTGATAATATGACATTTCAAGAGTTTATTGCACAGAATGATGTTACTAATGTAGTACAGGCTACAGATGAAGAATTGGCACTTATTTCTGCTGCTACAGGTATAAATGAGGCAAATATATCAGTGCTTGCATATGAAGTTCCAAAGTTTGTAGAAAAGCCTGCTTCTTCAAGAAGCATTTCAGATTATCTTATGATAATCCTTGCAGTTCTTATTATTGCATTGCTTATATTTGTTGTTCTTCGAGGAACAGCACCTGTACGGGCATCAGAGGAGGAGCCAGAGCTTTCAGTAGAACAGCTTCTTGCTACAACAAAAGAGAATCAGTCGCTTGATGATATTGAGTTCAGCGATAAGTCTGAGACAAGGAAGATGATTGAGAAGTTTGCCTATGAGAATCCGGAGGCAGTTGCAAGCTTGCTCAGAAATTGGCTTAATGATGACTGGGATTAACATGAAAGGCGGGGAAAAGTATGGCGAAGAGTTCAAGTGATATCAGTGGAGTGCAGAAGGCGGCAATACTTCTTATTGCACTGGGACCTGATACGTCTTCCAATGTATTTAAACATTTAAAAGAGGATGAGATAGAGCAGCTTACACTGGAGATTGCCAATACAAGGAGTATATCGCCTGCAATAAAGGATGCGGTACTGGATGAATTCTATGAAGTGTGTCTTGCACAGCAATATATTGCAGAGGGCGGTATTACATATGCAAAGGATTTGCTCGAAAAAGCACTTGGTGCAGACAGAGCAAAGGATGTAATTGGCAAGCTTACTGCATCTTTGCAGGTTAGGCCGTTTGAATTTGTACGTAAGACAGATGCAAGTCAGCTTCTTAACTTTATACAAGATGAGCACCCTCAGACAATAGCATTAATACTTTCGTATTTGTCATCAGGTCAGGCATCAGCTATTATATCTGCGCTGGCGCCTGAAAAGCAGACAGATGTTGCTAAACGTATAGCACAGATGGACAGAACGTCTCCTGACGTAATAAAAGAGGTGGAAAAAGTATTGGAACAAAAACTTGCTTCTCTTGTGAATCAGGATTACACTATTGTTGGTGGTGTAGATTCAATAGTAGATATTTTAAATACTGTAGACCGTGGTACAGAGAAACATATTATGGAAAGTCTTGAAATTGAAGATCCTGAACTTGCTGATGAGATTCGCAAGAAGATGTTCGTATTCGAGGATATTCTGTCGCTTGATGACCGTTCTGTACAGCGTGTACTTCGTGAAGTTGATAACAATGAGCTTGCTGTTGCTCTTAAAGGTTCTAATGAAGATGTGCAGAACCTTATATTCAGCAACCTTTCAAAGCGTCTTGCTACAATGATAAAAGAAGATATGGAATTTATGGGGCCTGTACGTATGAAGGATGTTGAGGAAGCACAGCAGAAGATTGTTAATATTATACGTAAGCTCGAAGACTCTGCAGAGATTATTATCTCAAGAGGTGGAGGTGACGAGATAGTTGTCTAATCTTATTAAATCTGTGTATTTTAATATGAATCCTGAGCAGCGTGTTATAGAATCTGATAGTCGTGTAGAAAAGAGAGTACCAGAAATCTATGCTGCAAAGACAGATGCAGATGATGGGTTTGAAAATTTTAATTTTCAGCAGTTTGCAGAAGGGGAAGAAGAATATGATGATAGTGAATACACAGAAGGGCTTAATGTAATAAATGTCAATGAGATGCTTGATATAGAGCGCCGTAAACTGTCAGAAGAGGCAGACAGGCAAAGTGAGGAGATAATTTCACAGGCAAGAATACAGGCAGACGAGATAGTGGCCCAAGCCAATTCGCTTGCAGAAAGTATTAAAAGCCAGGCATATGAAGAAGGTAAAGCCATTGGAATAGAAGATGGCAATGTTCAGGCAATGAAGCAATTGGAGGAGCAAAGAACAGCTCTTCAGGCCGAATATGATACAATGTTTCAAGAGTTAAAAGAGCAGGAGCAAGCGTTAGAACCACGTTTTGCTGATATTATGACAGGTCTGATTAAAAAGATTACAGGTGTTGTCTGTGAGAATAAAAAAGAAGTGATAATACATCTTATAGACAATGCCCTGAATAATCTTGAGAGGACAAAGCAAGTTACAATACGTATATCTAAAGAGGACATTATGGCAGTGTCAGCCAGACGCAGTGATTTTATGAAATGTCTTAGAGAGGATATAGAGTTTGATATATTAGAAGATGCGAGTCTTTCTAAAAATCAGTGTATTATTGAGACTGATAATAAGATTATAGATTGCAGCCTTGATGCACAGCTTGAAAACCTGTGTGAACAGATAAAAATGCTTGCAATCTAAAAAACTGGTGTTTTTAATAATCCGAAAGGGGAGTGTTTTTATATGGTTGATATAGATTTATCAAAATATGATATGCTTCTGGATCAGTCTTATGAGAAAAGGCTTGGCAAGGTGGCAAAGGTTGTAGGTCTTACTATTGAGTCAATCGGACCGGTGGCAAAGCTTAATGATTTATGCCATATTATTACAAAAGATACAAACCATGTGATTAATGCAGAAGTGGTAGGTTTCAGAGATGACAGAGTTCTTCTAATGCCTTATGAGCAGACAGAAGGTGTAGGACTTGGGAGCAGAGTTGAAAATACAGATGCTCCACTGAAAGTGTGTGTAGGTGACGAGCTTCTTGGTAAGACATTAGATGGACTTGGATATCCAATAGACAATACTGAATTAAGTACAAATACATATTATTCAGTAGAGGCAGAGCCTCCTGATCCACTTACCAGAAAGATAATAGATGAAGTTTTACCGCTTGGAGTGCGGGCAGTAGATGGACTCATAACTGTGGGAAAAGGACAGCGTATAGGAATATTTGCCGGCAGTGGCGTAGGAAAAAGTACGCTTATGGGCATGTTTGCCCGAAATACAAAAGCTGATATAAATGTAATTGCTCTTATAGGAGAGCGTGGAAGAGAGGTCAGAGAGTTTATCGAAAGAGACTTGGGACCAGAAGGAATGAGCCGTTCAGTAGTAGTGGTGGCTACTTCTGATAAGCCGGCACTTATACGTAAAAAAGCTGCCAAGACAGCAACAGCTATTGCAGAATATTTTAGGGACATGGGAAAAGATGTACTCCTTATGATGGATTCGCTTACGCGTTTTTCAATGGCACAAAGAGAGATTGGTCTTGCATCAGGTGAACCACCTGTATCAAGAGGATATCCACCAAGTGTTTATTCTGAGATGCCAAAACTTCTAGAGAGGGCAGGCTGTTCAGATAAGGGCTCAATTACCGGATTATATACGGTTTTAGTAGATGGTGATGATTTTAATGAACCTATTACTGATACTGCAAGAAGTATTCTTGATGGGCATATAATGTTAAATAGAAAGATAGCCCATAAAAATCATTATCCTGCTATTGATGTACTACAGAGCATATCACGTGTAATGAGCAGTATAGTAGCTAAGGAGCATAAAAAGGCAAGTGGAATACTTAATAATGTACTTGCAACATATTCCGAAGCAGAAGATTTGGTAAATATAGGTGCATATAAACCTGGTTCCAATAAGAATATAGATTATGCACTTTCAAAGATAGATGCCGTAAATGCTTTTCTTATACAGGATGTATCTGAAAAAGTTGAATTTAATGAAACGGTACAAAAGCTTGAAGAGATTTTTGAAGAAGACTGAGAGAAGGCTTAGGATTGATATATTATGGCAAAGTTTATCTTTAAAATGGAGAGTATATTGTCAATAAAAGAAAAGCTTGAAGAGCAGGCAAAGGCGGAATATGGCATGGAACTTGCAAAGCTTAATGAAGAGGAGCGTAAACTTGCCGCTTTAGAGCGGAAAAAGGACGATTACCAAAATCAGCTTTTTGATTTAGTATCTGATAGACTTGAGATTATAAAGATAAGAAGGCTTGAGGATTCTGTCGAAAATATTAAAAAAGATATAAATATTCAGCTTATTGTTGTCAGGAAACAGGAAGACAGAGTTGTATGGGCACGAGAAAAGCTTGACAATGCAATGAAGGAAAGAAAGATATATGAGAAGCTGAAAGAAAAGGCGTTTGAGGACTTCAAGGCGGAGATTAATGCACAGGAGCAAAAGGAAATTGATGAGCTTGTTAGTTTTCGTTTTGGCAGTGCCAGTACAGCGGTAAATGAATAGGAGTAGATATAATGGCAAAAAAAGATAAAGAAGTTGCAGCGGAAGGTAATGAAAGCGGAGGAAGCAAGCTTGTAACCGCACTTATAGCTTTGGTTATTGTTTTAATCTGGCTTGCTGTATTTGCATTTCTTATAAAGCTTGATGTAGGCGGTATAGGAAGCAATATACTCTATCCTGTTTTAAGAGATGTTCCAGTTGTAAATAAAATTCTACCTGAACCATCAGAAGAAGTTCAGGCAGGTGAGGACAACTACCAGTATACAACCCTTAAATCCGCTAATGCAAGGATTAAGGAGCTTGAAAGTCTTCTTGCATCAGAGGACGATGCAACTTCTGCCAATTCAGGCTATATTAAGGAGCTTGAAGCAGAAGTAAGAAACTTACAAAGGTATAAAGATGCACAGGATGACTTTAGAAAACAGGTACAGGACTTTAATGAAGATATAGTATTTAATGATAAAGCACCTGATATTTCAGAATATAGGAAATATTATGAGTCTATAGAGCCTGAAAATGCGGATAGAATATACCGTCAGGTTATTAAGGCAATGCAGTATACAGAAAAAGCACAGGAACTTGCAACATTTTATTCTAATATGGACGCTGCAAAGGCTGCAGCAGCAATTACTGAAATGAAAGAAGACCTGCCACTTATATGTGATATTCTTGAAAATATGGGTGAGAAACAGGCAGCTGCGATACTTCAGGAGCTTGACAGCGAATTTGCTGCTCAGATTACAAAGAAGATATCAGCAGTTAATGAGTAGTTTATATTATATTTATATGCAGTCCTCAGAAGCATAGCTTCTGTTGACATAGAGCAGAGATATTCTGCAAATTAAATCATATTATATAGGAGGTGAACAAATGCAAGACATCAAATCGGTGGCCATGGAAAGAGCAGCTTTTATGACGAATTCCTATAGTAAGGTAAGTTCTACAGGGAAAGTTGATAAGAAGTCTGATTTTGACAGCTACTTAAATTTTGGAAGCAGCAATAACACTAAACAGTCAGAACCAGTTGTTAAATCTGCTGACAATGCTAATCAGCAGCAAAATTCTCCATCGCGTCAGATTGAAAGTAAAAAACCAGATGCCAGTGTAAAAAGTGAAACTTCTGTTTCAGATACTAATGCAGCGGCTAATACTGTAAATGATACAACAGTTAAGGCTGTTGAGAATGAAATAACTGACAAGGTTAAAGAAACTCTTGGAATTGACGATGAAGCATTTGCAGAAGCAATGACAGCACTTGGAATGACACCACTTGATTTGCTTGATGTAAACAACCTGCAGCAGCTTGTACTTTTTGTAAATGGTTCTTCTGATTTATCAGATTTTATCACTGATGAGGGTATGATGTTTGAGCTTAATGAGCTGACAGAAGTTATATCAGAGATTGATTGGGAAGACCTTACAGGGATGAGCAAAGAGGACTTTGCAGAAGCGCTTTCAAAGGCTTTGGAGCAGCAGGTCGGTGATGCACAGTCGGCAGACAGTAATATTATGGCTGCAGACTCTAATGTACATTCAGATATTTTAGCAGATCAGACAGCAGATGAGCTTCCACAGCAGGAATATCAGACAGATACAGCTAAGACTGACACAGTGTCAAAAGAGAATATGGCAGTTGCAGAGGAAGCAAGTGATGGTGATGATCAGCCACAGGTTGTAGTTAAAGATGATACAGCCAAAGGAAATATCACTGAAAATGTACAGTCGCAGCAGTCATCAGACTCGCAGCAGAATCAGTCAGGTCAGAGCAGTGATTCAATGATAGGTGCTCAGTCAGATGCTCATGAAGTGCCACAAGGTCAGGTTGCAGGGGGTACAGCAGAGTTTTTGCAGAATCTTAATCAGGCAGTAGCTGATGCAGGAAAGATGCAGAATGTACCACAGTCAGGCACACAACAAATGGTTGATATTGTGAATCAGGTAGTACAGCAGATTAGAATAACAATGGGCAGGGAGACTACAACAATGCAGATGCAGCTTCAGCCTCAGAATCTTGGTAAAGTACTTATATCAGTATCATCAAATAATGGTGTTATGACAGCAAATTTCACAGTACAGTCAGAAGAAGCAAAAGAAGCTTTACAGAGCCAGATATATCAGCTCCGTGAGACTCTTGAGAGCAGAAATCTTAAAGTTGAAGCTGTTGAAGTTGAAGTTTCAGATTTTGCATTTTCAAAGGATACTGAAACAGGCGAGCAAGACAGCAAGAGCTTTGAAAAAGGCGATGGCAAGAGCAGAAAGTTTAATTTTAGTCTGGGTGATGACGATGAAGCAGAAAATGCCAAAGACGTTAATCATACAGCAGAAAGAAAGCCAAGGCTTGATTATGGAAACAGTATAGACTTTACGGCATAACTATATTGCAGAGGTTTTAAGATAGACCAGAAAGGAGGAAAAATGGCAGATAGCTTAGTAGCAGGTGTTACAGATGAAGGAAAAGTTGATATATCTGAAACATCTCAAAAGAAAGAAAGAAATGTAGGTTCACAGCTTGGCAAAGAAGATTTTCTTATGCTTCTGGTAACCCAGATGAAATATCAGGATCCATTGGAGCCTACAAGTAACACAGAGTATGTAGCACAGCTTGCACAGTTTTCTGAGCTTGAGTATATGCAGAATATGAGCAATGTTACAACAAATACATCAGCATTTTCACTTGTAGGAAAGACAGTGCATGTACAGCAGACATCAGATACCGGGCATGTGGAAGAGGCTCAGGGAGTAGTTGATTATGTAACCATGAAAAATGGTGAAGCATTTGTATGTGTTGACGGTGTTGAATATTCATATGATGATGTTATTGAGGTAATTGATGATAAATATGTTATAGCAATGAAGTCACCAAGTGTAACAGAGCAGCACCATGAATATTTCCATCATGATCCGCTTGATGTTGTTATAGTTGGAGTAAATATGGGGCAGGAAGAGTATGAGGCTTCAAGTATAGGAATTGCAATCGTTGATGAAAATGGTGATACAACTGCGATTGAAGCATCTTACCTTAAATATGAGAAAGGTATACTTACTATTGATAAAGATGCATTTAAGAAACTTGATGCAGGTAATTATACCATTGCATTTGTATTTGATGATGTTAATAAGACTGTCGATTATAAGAGCGTTACACTTGAAGTTCATGGTATTAAGCCAGTTATAGATGAAGATGATGTAGATGGTGACGGAACAGAAGGTGATGATGAAGGTGACGAGGGCGATGACGGAACAGAAGGTGATGAAACAGCTTAATATTTAGTGACAGCAGTTTATAGGAAATGAGGTGGAATGTATATGCAGAAATTAAGGGAGAATTACTCTTCTATTAATCAGATGGCAGACAGACTGATTAACAATCAGAATAAAAAAGCAGGTACAGTTAATTCCTCAAATCCAGAGCTTTCATTTGAAAAGGTATTAAGTGGTGTAAAACCGGATGATATAAGTGCCGAAAGCCTTAAATTCTCAAAACATGCCAATCAGAGGCTTGCAATGAGGAATATAAATCTTTCTGCGGAGCAGTTGGAAAGGCTTGAAAATGGTACTACGAAGGCGCGGGAAAAGGGAATTCAGGAGTCTTTGGTAATGGTTGACGACCTTGCATTTATTGTCAATGTAAAGAACAACACTGTAATAACTGCCGTAGGTGATACAGAAAATTCAATATTCACCAATATAGATGGGGCAGTAATAGGATAATAGTAGGCTATAGTTAAACATCATAAATGGAATATTGCGCCGGACCTCATAAGGGAGCGCAAAGGTTTTGAATGACAGATAAGCCTGTATTCCGTATAATTAAGGAGGAAAAATATTATGATGAGATCACTTTTCTCTGGTGTAGCAGGTCTTAAGACACATCAGACAAGAATGGATGTTTTAGGTAACAATATCGCAAACGTAAATACAGTTGGTTTTAAAGGAAGCTCTGCAAACTTCTCTGATACATTCTATCAGACAGTTTCATCAGCAACAGGACCAAATGCGGCAACAGCAGCAGCAGGTACTAACGCAAAGCAGATAGGTCTTGGCTCAAAGATGGCATCAATCACAACAAACATCACAGAGCAGGGTGGAACATCAAGTACAAACAGAGCACTTGATATAGCAATAAATGGAGAGTCATTCCTTGTAGTAAACTCAGGTGGAATGAGATATTTCTCAAAAGCAGGAGCACTTAATGTAGATCCTAATGGTACACTTTACAGTACTACAAATGGTGCTACAATACAAGGGTGGCTTGCAGATGATGAGGGTAATGTCTCAAAGGATGTAGTAAAAGACCTTACAATAATGACACCTGACAAGATGTATTATGAACCAACAGCTACAAGTAAAGTAACTGTGACAGGTAATATAGATAAGGCAGATAAAGATTTGCAGAAGGATGAAGGTCTTATTTCTACAATCAGCTTTTATGATAATCTTGGTCAGCAGTATACAGCACAGTTAAGCTATAAGCCAGCAGGTACAGGAACTGCAACTGTTGGGGGAACTGTTGATGCTAATGGAACTGTCACTGGAGGAACTGCAGTGACAACGACGGATTATACAGTAGAGCTCGTGGATATATTTGATGAAGAGGGTAATTCTATTTTTGTAGAGAAACAGGCAGATGGAACATATGTAGCCAGAACAAGTGTTCAGGTGCAATTTGGTGCTGCTACATATAATGTTACAGATGCTAGTGTAAATAAGCAGACAGGAAAATTTACTCTTACATCTTCAGTTACTGCGGCGGCAGATAAGACAAAGATTCAGTTTAACAGCGGTACGGGTAAATTTGTATCAGTGGCAAATAGTGGGTTTGGTAAGCCTATAAATCCTGATGCAGGTACATCTACTACAGCGCCAAAGTATACTACTACAGGAATCTTACTTGATGTATTTCCAAATGGTACAGGTACAGGAGGAGGTACAGGAGGAGGCACCACCACAGGTGCTACATCTATTCCTGATACGTTTGTACATTATAATGCAGGAAGTGATGACGGTGGTGTATCTGTTGATATGCATACTCTTACACAGTATTCAAGCAGCAGTGTATCAAATGTATCATACAAGAAAGGTATAGATGGAGAAGGTACAGGTAATGTATCAGGCAAGATGAAGGGCATTTCAATAGATGAAGACGGTTTTATATATGGTACATATAATAACGGTGCAAAGAAGTGTCTTGGACAGATAGCAGTAGCAACATTCTCTAATGCATCAGGTCTTGAAGCAGTAGGTGACAGCATGTTTGCACAGTCTAACAACTCAGGTGAATTTGATGGCGTAGGAGAAGAGATAAGCTTAACAGGAAGCTTTACAGTAGGCGCACTTGAGATGTCAAATGTAGACCTTGCATCAGAGTTTACTACAATGATAATAACACAACGTGGTTTCCAGGCAAATTCACGTATAATTACAACATCAGACTCAATGCTTGAAGAAATAGTAAGTCTGAAACGTTAAAAAGTTTTGTAAACATTAAAATCTTACAGCAACTACAAACAGCAAAATATAAATAACAACAATTCTTAGATTAGCAGTCTGAATTGAAATAAAAAGTCTCTCAACTAAAATATTTAAATTAAATGTTAAAGCATTTGATTACCAATTCAGGCAAAAGTATATTTATGTGACAGATTAATATTTTGTATGTAACGGTCATTAATGCATGCCGCTAGTACAGCGTTGCATATTACTCTATTATTAATGCAACTCTAGGTACAAATATTAATCGTCACATATTATAAGATTATAAGACTAAAACAAATTGACATAAAAAATGAAAAAGCAGCATGACATTTAACGTTTCAAAGCAGGAGAGGAAGAATGATAGATGTTACAAAACTCAATGGTGCGGGTGTTACAATTAACTCCGATTTAATCGAAACAGTTGAAGAAACACCTGACACTGTAATTACTTTGACAACAGGCAGAAAAATAATTGTAAAAGAAAGTAGACAGAATGTGAAAAATTTAGTAAAATTATTTAAGAGGGAGTGCTATTCTGTCGAATTGTGATGGAAAGTAAAGTGGATAAGGTAGAATACATTATACATAAGACGCATGTTATAAACATGTAAAAAGTTTACATAATTATATTCAGCCTTAAGCACTTAATATATAATATTAATTATAAGGTGGTGTAAATTTTGGATATTTCTACAATAGGCGGTTTGGTCATATGTATAGTTTTCGTTGTACTTGGTATCTGTACAGGTGATGAAGGTCCCGCCGCTATGGGGCATTTTAAGGACGTTGTTTCTATATTCATTACTATAGGTGGTTCTGTTTCCTGTATGTTGATACAGGCAAAGTCCATACCTGAGTTCTTAGGAAGTTTTAAAGCCATAGGTCTTACCATGAAGACACAGGATGTAAATCCGGCAGAAGGCATTAAAAACATTATTAATTTATCTAATGTAGCACGTAAAGAAGGTTTGCTTGCTCTTGAAGAGGCAGCTAATAATATTGAAGATGATTTCTTAAAAAAAGGTATTATGCTTGTTGTAGACGGTACTGATCCTGAGCTTGTGCGAAGCATAATGGATACGGAACTTATGGCTATAGATGACAGACATAATGAAAAGATAAATTTCTGGGCTACATGGAGTAGTATGGGTCCTGCCTGGGGTATGATTGGTACTTTGATTGGTCTGGTTAACATGCTTTATAACATGGAGGATATGAGTAAAATCGGACCTAATATGGCGGTTGCCCTTCTTACTACATTGTATGGTTCGCTTCTTTCAAACTGGTTGTGTACTCCTGTAGCATTTAAGCTTAAGATGCACAATACTAATGAGATAAGAATGAAAGAGATTATGGTAGAAGGTCTGCTCTCAATACAGGCAGGTGAAAATCCAAGAGTTATAGAAGAGAAACTTAAATCATTCCTTGCTCCGGCTGACCGTGATATGGGCGGTGACAATGCAGAGGGTGATGCAGCTCCTGAAGGTGGTGAAGCTTAATGGCGAAACAAAAGAAAGAAGCAGAAGAAATCAAAACCGATGGTTGGAAAGATACGTTTTCAGATCTTATGAATCTCTTGCTTTGCTTCTTCGTACTTCTGTATTCTATGTCAAACGTTGATGAAGTTAAGTATGCAGAACTTGTTGCGTCATTATCAAACAGTTTCAGCATATTTAGCGGCGGAGCTAAGGCTATAGGTGAAGGTATGCTTGTATCCAGTGGAGCTACACAGCTTAATAATCTTGATGAGTATTATTCAGAGATGGGTAAACAGGCAGATACAGATGGAGAAGATCCTCTTGCAGAGCTTCAGGAACAGTTAGAGAAAGAACAACAGAATAAAACAGAAGAATTATACAGTGAGATTGTAGATGCAACAGAACAGCAGCGGTTGCAGGATTCTGTTGATGTAAACATTGATGACAGTTATCAGTATGTTATGATATCACTTAGTGGTGATTTGCTTTTTGCGTCAGGAAGTGCAGATATTCCAGATGGGGCAAAAACTGTTTTAAGCAGGGTTGGTGATATCCTCAAAAGCTATCCAGACAAACTTATTAAGATAGAGGGGCATACAGATAATGTTCCAATCAGTAATTCGGAATATCCAAGTAATTTATGGCTGTCTACAGCCAGAGCTACAAGAGTGCTTGAATATCTTCATGAAGTTAAAAAGCTTAAGCCTAAACATCTTGAAGCGTCAGGCAGGGGTGAGGTTGATCCTGTTGCTGATAATGCGACTGCCAAAGGCAGAGCTAGAAACAGACGCGTTGAGATTAAAATATATAGCAATACAAATTAAGGAGAGGTGTACATAATGAAAAAAAATATTTTTAGTGTTATTATTACAGCTTTAACTGTAATAAATGTTGTGCTGACTGCAATTATGTTTTTTGTAATGATGCCGACATTTCAAAAGACAAATACTTTGATTACAAAGGTTGCATCTGTATTAAATCTAAATATTGATGATGAAGATGCGACAGGTGATCAGGATTATGATTTAAAGGATGTTGAATTTACAGATATTACATTTACAGCTCAGCAGACTGTTAATCTTGCAAGAAGCGCAGATGGCAAGGACCATTATGTACTTATTGACGGTTTTACGATAGGTGTTAATAAAGAAGCTGATGACTACAAGTCTTTCAAGACAGATGTTATTACATCATATGAGTCAACACTTACTGATATAGTGCGTTCAGTAATACAGTCTCATTCTATTGATGAGGTTTCAGAGGATCTTGTTAAAAAAGAAGCACTTGAGCAGATACAGGAAAGATTTGACACAAAGTCAATTGTTTCAGTGACTCTTGCTGGTTACTTACAGCAATAGTGTAATATAATAATATAAATTTTTAAATTTCTGCTTTTAATTAGATACAAAGTGTGATATTATTATATAGGTATGATAAAAACCGGATAAATATATAGTCCGGGTGTGAGGTGAAAATAATGGGAGATACCTTATCTCAGGAGGAGATTGATAACCTGCTCAACGCCTTTAACAATGGTGAGCTTGATGCAGATACTCTGAATGATACTCCGGAAAAGGTGGTTAAAAACTATGATTTTGCTAGACCTTCAAAATTTTCTAAAGACCATTTGAGGACACTTGAGATTATTTTTGAAAATTATGGCCGCCTTCTATCTACAAACTTACCTGCGTATTTAAGAAAGAATATACAGGTAGAAGTAATGAATGCTGAGGCAAATACATATTCAGAATTTGCTAATGCCTTATCCAATCCGGTGCTTTTGGGTGTTGTGAATTTTGCCCCACTGGATGGTAATATAATAATTGAGCTGGCTACAAATATCGGCTTTGCAATAGTGGATCGTATGCTTGGGGGAGGAGGCAATCCACTTGCAAAGAGTAGGGACTTTACAGAGATAGAGCTTATTATTCTTGAGAAAATCCTTGAGATTTGCACCAATCTTATGGTTGATCCGTGGGAGAGTGTTGTTGCTATAGAGCCAAGGCTTGAGCGTATTGAGACCAATTCACAGTTTGCGCAGTTTATATCTCCAAGCGAGATGACTGCCATTGTTACACTTAGTATTAAGATTGGTTCAGTAGAGGGACTTATGAATATGTGCATTCCTTTTTCATGTGTTGAGCCTGTTATAGACAAGCTGAATACAAAGTATTGGTATTCAAGTATGAAACAGCATGAATCAGGTGCTTATTCAGATGATATTGAAGCTATTATTGATAGAGCACAGATACCTGTAAGAGCTATGCTTGGAAGAAGCTCAATTTCAGTAAATGATTTTATGAATATTCAGATAGGTGATATTATTAAACTGAATACAAAAGTTGAAGATGAACTGGATGTTTATGTTGGAAATATTAGGAAGTTTACAGCACTTCCGGGTGCAACGTCAGATTCATATGCAGTTCGTGTTACATCAATTATAAGGGAGGAGCAGTAGACTTATGGATGGAATGTTATCGCAGGAAGAAATTGATGCATTGACAGGCGATGGTAGTTCATCTGATGGATCATCAGATAGAGACGAATTATTGTCTGAAGCAGAGAGAGATGCTGTTGGCGAGATTGCCAATATCAATATGGGTACAGCAGCGACCACATTATCTACTCTGCTCAATAATAAGGTTAATATTACTACACCAAGAGTATCATATGTTACTATGAATGAGTTGTCAGAACAGTATGATAGACCTTGTGTATTTATTCATATCTCTTATATAGAGGGAATTGATGGCAATAATGTTCTTATTTTAAAAGAGCAGGATGTTAAGATTATTACAGACTTGATGATGGGCGGAGATGGTACTAATACAGATGGCGAGCTGTCAGAGCTTCATCTTAGTGCCATAAGTGAGGCAATGAACCAGATGATGGGTTCTGCCGCCACTTCTCTTTCTTCAATGCTTGAAAGGAAGGTGGATATCAGTCCACCAGCAGCTAGTTTAGTAGATTTAAATGATACTATTGACGATTCGGTTATTTCAAGTTTTCTTGATGGAGTTATAATACAGGTTGCATTTGATATGAAGATTGGTGATTTAATAGACAGTCAGATTATGCAGCTTTATCCTGTTGAGTTTGCAAAAGAACTTTATGACAGATTTATGAGCAGTACAACAGGCAGTAGTGGATCTACTACTGAAAGTAGTGCAGCAGCGGCAGAACCAGCTCCGCAGCCTGCAGCAGCAGAAGCGGCTCCACAACCAATGATGCAGCAGCCTATGGATGCTATGCCTCAGCAGCCTATGATGGACCCATCTATGATGCAGATGCCTCAGCAGCCTATGATGCAGCAACCGTACATGATGGGTATGCCTAATGTAAATGTGCAGCCTGCTCAGTTCCAGCCGTTTAATGCAGGAGTAAGTCCTCTTATGCAGCAGGAGAACATAGATTTAATTATGGACGTACCACTCGAAGTTACAGTAGAGCTTGGACGTACCAATAAATCAATCAAGGAAATACTTGATTTTTCACCAGGTACTATTATAGAGCTTGATAAGCTTGCAGGTGAGCCTGTAGATGTACTTGTTAATGGTAAGTTTGTTGCAAAAGGTGAAGTAGTTGTTATAGAGGAAAGTTTTGGTATAAGGCTTACAGAGATTACAAAATAATAATACAAAGTAGTAATGCTTTAAAATAATAATAAAAATGTCGGAGGTGTAGATATATGCTTGTTTATTTAACTGACTTTTCTGCTGCTGCCGACATTTTTAAATTTTTTTCAGTATTTATAGTATTTATAGCAGTTATTGTTGCAGCATATTATTTTACAAAGTGGTATGCAAAGTCTGGTTTTATAAAAAAAGGTTCAAATAATGTAGAGATTGTGGAAACATTCCAGATGTCACCAGGCAAGATTGTATATATTTTAAGGATTGGACAGAGGTATGTTTCAGTAGTTACATCTAAGGATAATGTTGTTAAGCTTGTGGAGCTTTCAGAGGATGAACTTGATTTTCAGAAAGCAGATATAATCAAAGAAACATCTTTTAAAGATATTATGGGACAGATGCTTAAAAATAAAAAAGAAGATAAGAAGCATTGATTTAAAAGATGGTAAACAGGCAGTATGGAGATTAGTATGGAT
>CAMWXG010000018.1 GCA_947178155.1 uncultured Lachnoclostridium sp. | reverse complement strand
TATATATATAATTTCTTCATTTGGTATGGTCATGGAAAGATATATCTTCCTTTCCATGAATTTTTTATCTATAGCTTTAAGGTATCCTGTGAAAAACAGAAAGTTCCATAAATTATCCTGTGATTTATAAATATCTGCGTAAGTAATATCTTCATGTATAGGTTTTTCTATTGTGCCGCCTGCAATAAGTTCTTCAAGCTCCTGCCTTATGGCATCATCTGCATTTTCAATTAATTCACGTACAACGCTGTTTGATGATGTATTTGACCAGTATGGTTTGGGAAATTCAGTATTCTTATAAACAATATCTTTTACATAATTTATTACGCTCCATGGGTTGTAAACATCTGTATTCCCAAAAATATACCCATCATACCAGCTTTTCACCTCATCCCTTTTTGAGGTTATATTGTAAGCCTCAAGCAAAATATTGACTTCGTTTTGAGTAAAGCCAAAATATTCTGCATAATCTTCATTGAGCATAGATATTACCTCAAGGTTATTAAGTCCTGTAAATATGCTTTCTCTGCTAATACGAAGGCAGCCTGTTACTACAGCCATTTTTAGACTATCATTTGTCTTTAGTGCGGACTCAAACAAGGAACGTATAAAAGAAACCATTTCATCATAAAATCCATTGAAATAAGCATTTTCAAGAGGTACATCATATTCATCAAGAAGTATTATTACTTTTTGATTATGGTATTTTTCGAGACATCTCGATAATAATGCAACAGCTCTAGAAAAAGCAACTTTACCAGCTTCCATTTTTAATACTGAATTATATATTTTTTTATCCTCTTCTGTAATATTGTCACTTTCCAGTATATACCTGTGTCTGTCAAATTCATAAGATATTTCATAAACAATATTTTCATATGCCATTTCATATGTTGGCTGTTTTGCTGATTTAAGTGATAAGAATATTACAGGGTACTGTCCCATATGCTTAACATATTCTTCGCCTGCATCCATAATCTTCTTGCCTTGGAAATATATAGAGTTATCTGCCGCTGTGCCATTTGGAAGGATTTCTTTTTCAAAAAAAGTTTTTAACATACTTTGTGCTAATGTTTTGCCAAAACGTCTTGGACGTGTAAACAATGTAACTTTATTTTTTTGCAAAAGTAAGTCACGTATAAAAAGTGTTTTATCTATATAATAGTATCCTTCACTTATCATCTCTTTATAAAATTCTATACCTATTGGAATTGGTACTATATATTGCATGGCAGATACCTCCTTTTATCAATACTCTAATCATATCATATATATGTCTAAGGGGAAAGTATTTATTAATAGATTGTATCCTTGTAACGCCATAATCAAGAGAATGAAGAAGTCTGAGAAGTACATTACTTTCTTCTCAGACTTTTGATTTATAGTTTCGTGATAAGTTTTCTGATTATAGTAAAATTGTATTGATATTTATACTATTTAGTTGATTCGTACATGTTAGCAAGGTTTTTTATCTATTTGACCATTAAATGCGTAGAAGTTTTTACTATCAAGGTCATCTTGAACACGTCTTAATGTTTCACCAAAACGCTGGAAGTGTACAATTTCACGTTCTCTTAAATAGCGTATAGGATCGCATATTTCAGGATCTTTGATAAGACGCAGGATGTTTTCATATGTCGCACGTGCTTTTTGTTCAGCTGCCATATCTTCATATAAATCTGTAATTGTGTCACCTTTACATTGGAATTCACATGCATTAAATGGAATACCAGCAGCAGCAGTCGGCCATACTGCAAGGGTGTGGTCAACATAATATTTATCAAAGCCAGATGCTTTTATTTCCTCAGGAGTAAGGTTTTTTGTAAGCTGACGGACGATAGTAGCCACTATTTCAAGGTGAGCAAGTTCTTCAGTGCCTATATCTGTTAGTGTGCCTATTGCTTTTCGGTTTTCCATACTATATCTTTGTGACAGATACCGCATTGCTGCACCCATTTCACCATCAGGTCCGCCGTATTGTGATATAATAATTTGGGCTGCTTTTGCATTGCATTTAGTAATATTTACAGGATACTGCAGCCTTCTTTCATAATTCCACATAGATTAATCTCCTTTCTATTCCCAAGGCCATGGATCTTTAACCCATTCCCAGTAACATGCGTCATCTACATCATAATTAATAAGAGGGCCATATTTATGTGTATATTCTGCAAGTGCTTCTTTACGAGCTTTTCTCAATTCTTGATAATAATTTAATGCGTTTGTATCACATGGGTGTGTATCAAGAAATAGCACTAAATCATTAATAGCAAAGCTGACTTGGGAAAGATAGAGCAGAAGTTTATTTTTGTCTTGATTCATAATGCACCTCCATGACATCTGCCACAGTTACGTGGAACACATCCGTAAAAAGGCAAATCGAGTATTGGGAATATAGTTCCTTGATTAAGTCCTTTGGCTAAGTCATAGACTTTGCACCATTGTTGCCATGGAACATATCCAATCCCGACGGGAAGTCCGCTTAGCGCATCATTATTCATGCTGGAATCAGCATCACATTTTGCATTGTGTCCGCAGCCGCAGTTTCTGTTATTCATATTTTCTGTGCAGCCGTTTCTGAATCCACAGTCATTAGGACGTCTTAAATTCATATTATTCATTGGAAACAGTCCTTTCGTTTAAATTGACGGGAATATTTTCCGTGCTAATATAATATATATGTAAAATTGTGGTAAATGTGAATAAACTTTGTTTATTCACACTCAGAAAAATACCATTATAAAACAAGTAATTTTGGCAAAAAGCAATTTTCAAACACATTCTAAAAGTACTGCGTTCAAATTATAAACAAATTGGAATAGTGCTTGATAAAAATATCTGATATTGATACAATATATATATACTTTTATTGAATAGTTATGGAACACAAAATTATTTATATTTGTTTTATTGTTTGTGGATATACCGCAACCACGTTTGGAAGATTGCACAATAAATTGTTGTACAATCTCTTATAAAACAGTAGTAAGCAAGTTTGTGATTATGCGTTGCTTGCACAAATTTGTATTATGCCAATAAAGCAGCGCAGAAATGAGGAAAACTATGAGTAATATAAATTCAAAAATTATAGTATATAAAACGATTGCTGCTATAACAGCGTTATCAGTGTGTTCATTTATGGTTTCATTACATACAGAAAAAGCCATAGCACATGCAGAAGTTATGGAGGAGAGTCAGAGAGTTGATTTGTCGCTTAATTATACAGATAGGAAGATTTTATTTGGTTCATGTACATATTTGTCAGATATGGAAGTATTTAACGGCTCAGGGGAAACGATTGATCCGGAAAAAGTAGAATGGAGTTCGAGTGATGAATCTGTTGCTACTGTAAAATTTGGTGTGATTTTTATAAATGATATAGGGAAGACTACCATTACAGCTTCATACGATGGAAATACTGCAACATGCATTATAGAAGTGATTAAACCGATGGTGTCACTTAATAAGGATGTTCTTAAAGACAGGCTTGTTGGTGATGTATTAAAAGATTGGTATGTTGCATCTGAATCAGGTGAGGTAACTGTAAAGTCAGGCAATAAAAAAGTTGTAAAGATAAAAGAAGATGGAAGTCTTAAAGTAGTTTCTCTTGGCAAGTCGGTGATTACAGCAAAAATAAAAGGCGGAAACACTGTTAAGTACACTATGAATATAAAGAAAAGGCATGTGTATATTAATGATGATGAAACAGTTGATCTTAATAAATATATAAAGAACATTAAACACAATAAAGACGCTGTATGGACTGTTTCTGATGAAACATGTGCAAAAATAGAAAATGGGATATTTAAACCCCTAACATGTGGTAAGATTACAGTAAAGACTAAGCTTAATGGCAAGGATTATAAAATACATATAAGAGTAACTAATTATGAAGCAATGCTTGATATTGCGATGTCTGCACTTAATGACACACTGCGTTATCCGGCCTCATTGTCTATAAATGGGATTATGCATACAGGCCGCAGCATTACTATTGATTACAGTTCAATGAATCGTTATGGTGGATACAATAGGGATGAATTTGTTTTGAAGATAAACATGAATGGTGAATATTCGTATGAAACCATAAATATATATGATTAAGAGTTACTGTTTAAAGTCTGTTATAATTAAGCAGTAAATAGAAATTGCAGAGTCGGAGGCATTAATGAAAAGTATCAGTAAAATTATCCGAAATGTTGTTATTATGGTAGGTATCATTGCCATTGCAGGCGTTGCTTGCATTAAAAGCGGTATATTGCCGTCTGATGCCATACCCGTTATTAAAAGCGCACAGGATAATCGAACGCCTGAGGAAATGCAGGCAGATTTTAGCGAATTTATTAATGCAGCATTTATTAACGAGATTACTGATGATAGTATTACGCTTAATTATACAGTTAAGGATAAGTCGAAGTATGGTTTGACAAAATTAGAGCCAACTCTTGGTGAGGTAAGCTTGGAGGATATGAAAAGCAGCCTTTTTGTATCTGAGAATCGTCTTGCGGCTATGGAAACTTTTGATTATGATAAGCTTACTAATGAGCAGCAGCTTATTTATGATATTATGTACTCAATGCTTAAGCTGAATTTGGAGGCATCTGATTTGCTTGAGTATTCAGAGTGTCTTGGACCTACATCAGGTATACAGGCACAGCTTCCTGTACTTTTTGCAGAGTTTAATTTTTACGAAAAGTCTGATATTGATACGTATATTAGCCTTCTTAAGCTTGTGCCGGATTATTTTGACAGCATTATAGAATTTGAGAAGCTAAAATCAAAAGCCGGACTATTTATGAGCGATACAACTGCACAAGCTATTATTGAGCAGTGCAAGGAGTTTTCAGACAATAAAGAGGAGAATTATCTTATTTCTGTTTTCAATAATAAGATTAAAGAATTTCAAGGGTTGGAAAGTAAGGATATATCATTCTATACAGAGGAGAATAAAAAGGCAGTTACAGAATATGTAATACCTGCATATGAAAAACTTATAGATGCACTTGTAAGTCTTAAAGGTACTGGAGTTAATGACAAGGGGCTGTGCGGTTTTAAAGATGGTAAAAGGTATTATGAGTATCTTGTAAAAGCTATGACAGGTTCAGACAGAAGTTTAAAAGAAATTGATAAGTTGCTTGGGGATGCACTTGCAAGTTCACAACAAAAGATGGCAAGTATTATGACCAAGTCGCCTGATGTTTATTATAAAGCGGCAGAGCTTGAGTATCCATATAAAGAGCCGGTAAAGGCAATAGAGCATTTGAAAAAGGCTGTAAAAAAGGATTTCCCTGAACTTTCAGATGATATTAAATGCAGCATTAAGTATGTTGATAAGTCGTTAGAAGAGCATATGAGTCCTGCATTTTATCTTACACCAGCTATAGATGAATATAAGACAAATGTTATTTATCTTAATAAAAATGAGAGGTTTGATTTGTCAGAGGCATTTTCAACTATTGCGCATGAGAGTTATCCGGGGCATTTGTATCAGAATTGTTATTTTCAGTCACTTGATCCTGAGCCTATAAGAAGTGTGATGCATGTCGGCGGATATAGTGAAGGCTGGGGGACATATGCAGAGCTTTACAGCTATAAGATTGCAGGCATAGACAAAGGTGTTGCAAAACTTATGATTCAGAATACTATAGCTACTTTATGTGTGTATGGCAAAGCCGATATAGGTGTAAATTATTTTGGCTGGGATTGTGATGAGCTTACAAATTATTTGGCTGATTATGGTTTCAGCAAAAGTCAGAGCCGGACAATATTTGATACGATGGTGGCGGAACCAGCCAATTACCTTCAATATACACTTGGATATCTTGAAATTGATGCTTTGAGAAAAGAAGCTGCAAATAAACTTGGTGATAAATTTGTGCTTAAGGATTTTCATGAGTTCTTTCTTTCAGTTGGGACAGCACCATTTTCTGTAATACAAGATCGGCTTGATACATGGATTAAAGACAAACACAAATAAATATAGTGACTAACTTATGTAAATAAAAGTATAATAAAAATAGTATATTAAGATAATTAACTTAAAGTTGAAAAATCAGTATGATGTTATTAATAAGTGGCGAATCAGATTTTAAATATATGATTTGTTAAGAAGATTGCTGAATGGAGATTAATTACCATGGATAAAAAATATGTAAGTAGATTTTTTGCAGTTTTTTTAATGGGACTGTTCGTAGTAGTAGTGTCAATTTGGGCATTGGCACATTCTTTTTTAAACATAAAAAGTGGCAGAGTTTTAAATCAGACAGTACAGGGAGGAAATAATAGCCAAGGTGCAGGCAGCATGAAAAATGAGACTGTTGATATGGATAATCTTGGAGATAATGTACTTTCAAGGGTAGCATTTGAAACTGAGATTCAACTTATTGATGATTCTATGGCAAGAGGGCTTATCAGAGTTGATGATGCATCAGAACTAAAGCTTTATATGGGAAGTGGTAACTATTCTGATTTACTTATACTTATAAAGGCAGCCAGTGATGATATAGCAAAGGCTGACCAGCAGATTGTTGAACAATATCTTATTGATATGCGTGAATCATTTGAATCATACATGCCTGAACAGGCAAAGAAGATATCAGATGCATATATTGCAAGAAGCGGGTGCTATCTTGCGGTATGCGTTACAAATGATATAGACAATGCCGAAAAGGTGATTTTGGCAGCATTTAAATAGGAGCCTGTCATATGAAGAACAGACATAAAATTATTGTATTAATAAGTATTATATTTGGTGTAGTATGTGTATACTGTACGTGGAAATTTACAGGAGAACCAAAGCCTTACAAAGGTGAAATTGTAATATCTGACGCACTTAAGGAAGAAACCACCATTGAGGTATACAGGCTTCCCAAGGAAACATCAGAGCCTAAAAAGAAACATAATTCAGGTGGTGATAAGTATGAAGAAATTTATTCAGATGAAAAAGTAGAGTCATATCCTACAGGAGTTGTGGTTATAGGGGATACGGCATATGAGCAATATACTTATATTGAAGATGTTGCAGTAAAGTATATTAAAACAATAAACAATGCAGCAAAGAAGTTAAAGGGGATATCAAATGTTTACAGTCTGGTTGTACCTACAAGCATAGGAATAACGCTGCCAGATAATAAATCAGACAATGTAAATTCATCAAGTCAGAAGGATGCTCTAAATGAAATGTATAATATAATGTCTGATAATGTAAAAAAGGTTTCTCTATATGATACAATGATGAAACACCGGAAAGAATATATATATTTCAGGACAGACCATCACTGGACACAGCTTGGTGCATATTATGCTTATAATGCCTTTTGTCAAATAAAGGGAATTGAACCAAATAAAATTTCAGATTATGAGAAAGTATCATTTGGTGATTTTCTGGGTTCATTTTATAGTGATACAGACAAGCTTAAAAGTCTTAAAAAAGATGAGCTTGAGGTTTATTACCCTATTAATAGCAAAAAAATTATTTTGGAATATACAAATAGTGAAGGGCAGACTCATGCAGGTAATATTATAGAGGATGGAAGTAAATATGGTAAAGGTCTTAAATATAATGTTTTTATAGATTCGGATAATCCATACACCATTATTAAAAATAAGACTTTAGCTGATGGTTCAACATGTGTAGTTGTAAAGGAATCATTTGGTAATGCATTTGTGCCATATCTTGCAGACCATTATCAGAGGATATATGTAATAGATTACAGATATTGGTCTGGCAGTTTGTCAGAATTTGCAAAGAACAAATCAGTTGATGATGTAATAATAATCAATAATATTTCAATGACAAGAAATTTGTATCAGGTAGGCAAATTGGCATTATTGGTGGAGGGTTAGAATGGTTTTTAGCAGTATAGTGTTTTTATGTGGTTTTATGCCAATAGTGTTTTTATTATATTATTTTTGTCCATCTGGATACAGAAATATATTACTTTTGATAGCAAGTCTTATATTTTATGCATGGGGTGAGCCATGTTATATTTTTATTATGCTATTTTCTACAGTATTTGATTATTGTAATGGCAGACTTATATCAACGTTTAAAAGCAAAAGGAAGTATAAATCAGCTAAATTTGTGCTTATTTTATCAGTAGTGGGAAATCTTACAATATTAGGCGTTTTTAAATACATTGATTTAATTATAGGTACACTTAATATATTAAGGCTGGATGAGATTTCACCTCTTAATATTGCCCTGCCATTGGGCATATCTTTTTATACATTTCAAACTATGTCTTATACTATAGATGTGTACAAGGGAAGAGTTGCAGCACAGAAAAGTATTATAGATTTTGGGACATATGTGTGTATGTTTCCACAGCTTATAGCAGGTCCAATTGTAAGATATGGACATGTTGCAAAAGATTTGCATAAAAGAACTTTTACAGAACAAAATCTTGCATTAGGGTTTCAGCGATTTGTTATGGGGCTTGGAAAGAAAGTTATATTGGCGAATCAGGTAGGCGACATATGGAAAGATATATCACAGACTTCTGCTTCTGATATTAGCATATCACTTGCATGGCTTGGAGCATTGTGCTATACATTTCAGATATATTTTGATTTTTCAGGTTATTCAGATATGGCTATAGGAATGGGACAGATGCTTGGTTTTGATTTTCCGGAAAATTTTGATCATCCTTATTTGTCGAAGAGTATAACAGAATTTTGGAAGAGATGGCATATTTCTCTTGGAACATGGTTTAAGGAATATGTATATATTCCTCTTGGAGGTAATAGATGTGGAATTGTAAGACAGGTAATAAATCTTTTTGTAGTCTGGTGTCTTACAGGGCTGTGGCATGGTGCAGCATGGAGTTTTCTACTTTGGGGCATTTATTTTTTTGTATTAGTATACATTGAAAAATGGTTTATGCTGGATTTTCTTAAAAAATTTCCTAAGATATTTAGTCATGTATATGCGATGTTTTTTGTAATTATAGGCTGGGTTATCTTTTCGCACGAGGATTTTTCGGGACTAATAGATTATGTAAAGGCGTTATTTGGCGTGGGTGTACCAATTATTAATAATGTTGCAGTATATAAATGGTATACATCAATCGTGCTTCTTATAATACTTGGATTTGCATCAACAGGATTTCCTAAACGAATTGTATTTAAGTTAGAAGCGGTATTTGCTGCAAAGTATCCTGCTGTTGATGAAGATTATGGTGAGAAAATTCATTTTTGGATTGTAAGTGTGTATAGCTTTTTTGTATTGATAGTTAGTTTGTCTATGATAGTCAGTGGAAGTTATAATCCATTTTTGTATTTTAGGTTTTAAAAGGTGATAAATATATGAAAGTTTCGTATAGGATGTATATTTTAGTAATGCTAATTTTGCTATTTATACCAATGATGTTTGCATTGATATTTCCACAGAAGAAATATTCATTTAATGAAAACAGATATTTGAATAAATTTCCAAAGTTTTCATTTAGCGATGTTATTTCAGGTGAATTTCAGGAAAAGTTTGTATCTGCATATAATGATCAGTTTATTTTACGTGATTTTATGATGGAGGTATCAACTGCTGTGAAAAAGGCGGAAGGATGCAGAGATATTAATGGTGTATATATTGGTAAAGAGAATTATTACATTACCAAAGTTACAGATAGAGATGTAAAGAGGGAAAAATTTATTGGAAATTTAAGATATGTTGAATATTTTGCAGATAGACAGGAAGTACCAGTGTATACTATGCTTGTTCCTTCAGCCGGAAACATACTTAATGATAAGCTGCCTTTAATGGCACAGATGTATAATATAGATGAGATGTATAACACTATTAGTACAGTGCTTGATTCCTCAGATTTAATTGATGTCAGGGAAGAGCTTAATCAGCAAAAAATATCAACACAGGTTTATTTTAAGACAGACCATCATTGGACGCTTCAGGGAGCATATGCTGCCTATGGAAGGTTTTGTCTTAATAATGGTTTAAGGAAACATTCATATGGTTTATTTAGTCCCAGAAAGGTAAGCGGCAGTTTTTATGGCACTGTTTATTCAAAGGTACTTGATTTTTCAGCAAAGCCTGATAATATATATGCAATAGCCGTTAATGAAGAACAGGTTTCCGTAATTTGTGATGGGGAGAAAGGAAGCGTATATGATGAGTCTAAGTTGGAAACAAAAGATAAGTATGCTTATTTTTTTGGAGGAAATTATGGCAGGGTTGATATAAAGACTGGAAATAAGGACAAGCCAAAGCTTCTTGTAATTAAAGATTCATACGCTAATAGTTTTGTACCATTTCTTTTTGAATATTATTCGGAGATTACAATGATTGATCCCAGATATTATAACGAGTCAGTTCTTGATTTGGCAGGAAAGAACAATTATAATGAGATGCTTATATTGTATGAGATGAGTAATTTTATAGAAGATAATAATTTGAGTAAACTAACCATAGAAATTAAAAATTGAAAAGTCTCTATCTATGCACTTGTTTGTGTTGTGTATAGATAGAGACTTTTTTCCTGCTAACCCAAAATTAAAAATCAAAGAAGTTTTTACCAAAGCTTTCACGCGTATTTTTGCGTCTTTTTTTATAGTTTGTTGGTTTGCGTTTTTTAACAATACCTGATAATTGCTTATTTTGATAGTGGCGGCTGTGATTACGTCTCTTGTGGCTTTTTCTTGAGCTTGAATAACTGCGTCGTCTGTTCCGTCTCTGTGTGTGTGCATGTTTCCTTCTGCCACGGCGGCTTCTATATCCACCGCTTCCAATATGAAGTCTGTTTTTTCGACGACGGGATATTGTTTTTACAAGCACAATTATGCCTGAAAGGACAAGAACTGCAGCAAGTATAATCAATACTATTTCCAAATGCTCTTGTACAGTATCTATGAGTTTTGATACTAAATCAGCAATAGTATTTCCAACATTTCCAAGAATACTTTTTATTTTGACAAAACGTTTTCGTTTCTTTGCTGCCTTTTTGCTGTCATCTTCAATTCCCTGGATTTCATCAGTAACTATTTGCCGTGAAGCAGAGTCAAGATATGTTCTTTCTTTTTTTTCGTATATAATATCAGTTGAGCCTACTACCTTTCCACCATAGGTATAGGTTACTTTTCCTATAGTGTTAATACCATCTTTTATAGTGGTTTTGTTATAAGTAATTTTTTGTTTTGCATTTGAAAGTTTTGCATTTTTTGGAAGTATAACTGAGGATTCACTTGCAAGATGTACAGGTGATTCTTCTGCATTAAAAAAGCTTCCATAATTATTGAAAAGGTTTGAATTTACATCTATTTTTGCATCAGCTATGTTATACTTTTTATATTTTTCAAATCCAAAATTTAACAGTGTTGTAGTATCTGTATACTCATTTGGTTCACCACGTTTTGGACTTCCGGACTTCATAATTACACATACAAGCTGCATACCATCCTTTTCAGCATATGTGACAAGAGTGCTTCCGGCAGCCTGTGTATATCCTGTTTTACCGCCTGTACAATATTTGTATATATACTGTGGGTAGTTTGCACCACTTAGCATTGAGTGGTGATTAAGCCATAAACGTGTTGTTTTATGTTTATTTGTCTTGGCACATGTGTAGCGTTTTGTACCACATATTTTGCGGAAGGTTGAGTTTTGTATAGCTTGACGCGCAATAACCGACATATCATAAGCAGATGTATAGTGCTTTGTATCTGGCAGGCCATTAGGGTTGTTAAAATGTGTATTTTTCAAACCAAGTTCCGCAACTCTTTCATTCATCATGTCCACAAACTTTTCAGAGCTTCCAGCTACATGTTCACCAATAGCAAGGCATACTTCATTGGCAGATTCAAGCATGATAGCATAAAGGCACTGTTCCATAGACATTCTTTCATCTACTTCGGAATATATTGTAGAACTTCCTGCTTCAATTCCATAGACTGCATCAGAAGAAAACTTTACTGTTTCGCTGAGTGAACTGTTTTCAAGAGCAAGCATGGCAGTCATAATTTTAGTAATACTTGCAGGATAATGCTTTTTATGAATATTTTTCTTATACAAAATTAGTCCGGTTGAAACTTCCATTACTATGGCAGAATCACATGACAATTTTTTGGGATTAGGACCAGACGGCCATGTAACAGCAGCCTGAACAGATGTAGTGCTTGTACCTGATATTTCTATAAGAAGAAGCAGCCCTGATAGTAAGGCAGCAAATATTCGTTTTATTTTCATAATGATACCTTTCGCTAAACTTCGGTAAAAAAAGCACAACGCTAATGCGTGCGCTTCATAATAAGTAACAAAATGTGTATATATAAACTAAAAAACACTCTCAGTAGGAATCGAACCTACAACTGCCCCTTAGGAGGGGGCTGTTATATCCATTTAACTATGAGAGCATCTGGTATAAAGAATAGCATAAAAAGGAAATTACGTCAAGTGGGAGTTTTATTTGATTTTTGGCATATAATTTGACAGTTTATTAAAAATTATGATATAATCAGCAAACGGGGATGGCACCCATAATAAAAAACAGATTTGATGAAAAGACAATGAGAGGGGAGGATACCCATAGAAAAAAACATTATTGTTGTCGATGAGAATGGTATTAAGTATGGCAGTACATGGTCCAAAAGAGCGAAAGGGCTTGTAAAGAAAGGCAGGGCGCACTTTGTGGATGATAAAACAATCTGCCTGGTGCGTCCGCCTGATAAAAAGCAGGAGGATATAATTATGAATGAGAATAAATTATCAGATAAAACAGTAGTAATAGAAGAGAATGTATCAAAAGAGAGTGCTAATAAAGAAATATTAACAGTATTTGATGTTATGGCAAAGTTAGATGAATTAAGAAATGACCTTAATTATCTAAATGATGTTATTGAGCAGGTAGAAGATTCAGACGAGGAAAAGCTTGAGGTATTAGAGAGTATCGTTCAAACTCGTGAGGGTACATATCATAAGCTTATTTCTTTTTATGAAAAAGTGTATGATGATGTAAAACCAAGAGCTTTAAGTGCTGAGCGAAGAGCTGAGTTTATACTTGAAGCAATGCAAAAGATGCCGGAGCAGGCAGCGGGAGCACATTCACCTGATTACGCATCTTTAATCAAAAGTATCAGTGAAGCCTTATAATACTAAAGTTTTATCAGGATAGTTTGATACTAAATTAGTAATATTATATTGATACATAGAAAAAAGGTTGTTGCTTTATGGTTTTACATCATATAAGCAGCGGCCTTTTCAAATTCCTTTAAAACTAAAAAATATCTTTGTACAGTTGACGAAACACCCCTATTTGAGTTAATCTTAGTATATGTGCAATTGTGAGAATTTATTCAAGCAATATGTTGTAGTTTCTGTAGAAATATAATTATTTATAAATGTTATGAATGGAGGACAATATGTCACAGGATAATAATGATAAAAATAACGACAAAAATAAAGAGTATGAAGATGTATGTTATATATGTCGCAGACCTGAAAGTAAAGCTGGTAAGATGCTTCATATTCCAAATAACATATGTATATGCAATGACTGTATGCAGAAAACATTTAATTCAATGAATAATATGGGTTCACCTTTTGCAGGTATGCCTTATATGGATATGTTTGCAGGCAATTTAAATAATATGCAGTCAGAAGTGCCAAAACGTCAGAAGTTAAAGAAAAAGAAGGCTGAAAAGGGCAAAAATAAGAATAAGGCTCCAGAGGGGGCTTTTGATATACGACATCTGCCAGCGCCACATATTATTAAGAGCAGGCTCGATGAGTACGTGATTGGTCAGGAACATGCAAAGAAGGTTATGTCTGTAGCTGTCTACAATCATTATAAGCGTGTACTTACAAATGATATAGAGTCTGATGATGTTGAAATAGAGAAATCTAATATGCTTATGGTTGGACCTACCGGATGTGGCAAGACATATCTTGTTAAGACACTGGCAAGGATACTGCAGGTTCCGCTTGCTATTACAGATGCTACTTCGCTTACAGAGGCAGGTTATATAGGAGATGATGTTGAAAGTGTCTTGTCAAAGCTTCTTGCTGCATCTGATAATGATGTAGAAAAAGCAGAGCATGGAATTGTATTTATAGATGAAATAGATAAGATTGCAAAGAAACGCAGTACAAATAGCAGAGATGTAAGTGGAGAATCAGTACAGCAGGGAATGCTGAAACTTTTAGAAGGAAGTGATGTGGAAGTTCCTGTTGGGGCAAGTAGCAAAAATGCTATGGTTCCACTTACTACAATAAATACAGGCAATATTTTATTTATATGTGGAGGAGCATTTCCAGAGCTTGAGAAAATTATTAAAAACAGGCTAAATAAGCAGTCATCTATAGGTTTTCAGGCAGAGCTTAAAGATAAATATGATAAAGATGCAGATATATTGAAAAAGGTAACTACAGAAGATCTGCGTGAGTTTGGAATGATACCTGAATTTTTGGGAAGGCTTCCGATTCTATTTGCGCTTCAGGCTATGAATGAAGACATGCTTGTAGAGATACTTACGCGGCCTAAAAATGCAATATTAAAGCAATATAAAAAACTTCTTGCGCTTGATGAGGTTGACCTTGTATTTGATGATGATGCCCTGCATTGCATAGCAGCAGAAGCTGTTAAAAGGAAGACAGGGGCACGTGCCTTAAGAGCAATAATAGAAGAATTTATGCTTGATATTATGTATGAGATACCAAAGGATGATCTTATAGGAAGAGTTACAATTACAAAAGATTATATAGAAGGATGCGGAGCGCCTCGTATTGAAATGCGGGGAAGCGGTGAGGCAAAGATACTTACCAGCAGAAATGTGCCGGAGATTACCACAAGTATGGATTAGTATATTGGCAATGAATATCACCTTACAACATTTTCATCATATAATAATAATATCCTTAAAATTTTCAAGAGTTGTATAAGTAAATGGAGGTTTTATGAACACTGATTGCATCAACCGTGCTTATTCAGATGATTATCAGGATTATATTGTGGAATACTTTGGGATGCCGACATTTCTTGATGGGTTAAACACTGACGATTGTTTTAACATAATTAGCAATAGGTATGCGATTGCATATAGACGTGGATATGAAGTTGAAACAGGCCTCAATCATAATGTTTATACAGTGCCGCAGTGCTATGGGCTTATGTCATCTTTGCAGGTGCTTGACGCGGCAGGGATTGCAAAGGTACAACGGCAGCCAGCTTTAAGTATGTACGGAAGCGGTGTAATGGTAGGGTTTATTGATACAGGGTGTGGTGTACGATAATGTAAGATTTTTGTAAGAAATGTATATATGAAATTGTGATAAACTTATTATTGCTATTATTAAACTTGGAGGAGTTGTAGTGGAGGAGTTAAGATATTACGAGGAAGCCATAAATGTAATTGATGAAATTAAGAAAGTTATTATTGGTAAGGATAGGTGTATAACATTAATGATGTCTGCAATTCTTGCAGGTGGTCATATTCTTATAGATGATATACCAGGTATGGGAAAAACAACACTTGCTATGGCATTTGCCAGGGCTATGTCTCTTGAGAGCAGGCGTACACAATTTACACCTGATGTTATGCCTTCAGATATACTTGGTTTTTCTATGTATAGTAAAGCAGATGGAAGATTTGTTTATCAACCAGGAACAGTTATGTGCAATCTGTTTCTTGCAGATGAGATAAACAGGACATCTCCAAAAACTCAATCAGCACTGCTTGAGGTCATGGAAGAGGGCAGTGTAACTGTTGACGGTGTGACAAGAAAAGTACCACAGCCGTTTATTGTGATTGCAACGCAGAATCCTGCCGGCAGCGTGGGAACACAGCTTTTGCCAGAATCACAGCTTGACAGATTTATGATATGTGTGTCTTTGGGCTATCCAACACTTGAAGATGAGATTGCG
Organism: uncultured Lachnoclostridium sp.; assembly: GCA_947178155.1. Lineage (GTDB taxonomy): Bacteria > Bacillota > Clostridia > Lachnospirales > Lachnospiraceae > Butyribacter. Next base: position 9,923 of record CAMWXG010000018.1, on the reverse strand, counting down.
ATAGCAAAAGGTAAAAGTGATGATTTACTTGTTCAGGCACAGAATGTTATTGATATTCCTAAGCTTATTCAGATACGTGAATATGTAAAGCACATATATATAAATGATAATGTATATAAATATATCTGTCTGCTTTCTGCAGAAACAAGAAAGCATGAAGCTATACAGCTTGGGGTTAGTACCAGAGGAACAGTTGCTGTTGCAAATATGGCAAAAGCATCAGCATTTTTAAAAAACAGGGAATTTGTTATACCTGATGATGTGGAAGATATATTTGCATCAGTAGTATCACATCGTATACTTCTTAATTCAAAGGCACGAATATCACATATGGATGTAGAAAGTATAATTGCACAGGTAAAGGAAAGGGTGAGAAAACCGAGCGTATTAAATAGTAGACAAAGGGAGTATATTAGATGAAACGTATCATATGTTATTGTCTGGTTGTTGCAATTACGCTTTACACAGCAATTATATATAGAAATCAAACTTTGCTTACAGTTTTTTATTGTGAGATTTTACTTAGTGCAGTATTTGGGTATTTGAATATTATATGTATAAAAAATATTGATATATTATTAAGGCTTCCTGTACATACAGTGTATACAGGACAAAAAGTGCCTGTTGAAATTGTTGTGTATAATAGAGGATTGATTCCTACTGGAATTTTAAAGATTATACTTTGCAGCAGAAATGTAAGTTTGAAAAAGGGACAAAATGTTAAAATATATGGAAGTGCTGACAGGAGTATAGATAATATTCCGACAGTACTTAAATGCGAATATTATGCAAGTGATATTGGAAGTGTTGAATTTAGTATAAAAAAAGTGGGAATATATGATTATTTGCGTATTGCAGAACTGCCATTTAGAAGGGCAGATAAAGATATAAAAAAGATTATTGTATTGCCAAAACTTTATGATGTTCCAATACATGCAGGACAGAATATATTTGATTATAATATGACAGACGAATATCCTGATAACAAATATAGGGACAATGACAGAACAGAGATAAAAGAATATGTTCCAGGTGACAATATCAGAGATATTCATTGGAAACTGTCTGTTAAAATAGATGAAATAATGGTCAGAAAAGATGAAGGGATACATTCGTGTGCAGTTGTATTTTTTTTAGTAGGAGGGACTTCATTTTTATCTTTGTTTATGCAGGCAGCATTATCAATATCAAGAAGTATGGTTATATGTGGCTGCAGCCATTATATATGTTGGTATGATGAGACGGAAAAAGAAGTATTGAGATATAGAATCGATGATGAGGATGCATTATATGAAATAGTTGAAAATGGAATATCTGTTTTTCAGGGAATGGGACATGTTGCAGATATTCATGTATTAGAAGAAATGTATGCATATAAATATAGTGCATATAGTGGAGTAAAGACACTGGTGTTAAATTCAAACTTTGAGTTATTAGATGATGGTATTGTTATTCATAAATATGACCATAAAGACCTTAAAAATTCACTTAAGGCATATGAGATACAGTTATAGAGGCATTGAGGAGAGGATATGTCAGAAAATAATGATTATACAGAGGCTTTAGCTGGCATTATTTTTAACACAATATTTCTTTGCATGGCAGGTTTCGGTATGTACCTGTCTTTCTGTGATGCATATTCATATAATGGAGATAAAGGTCATGTATTTATTATAGTTTTGTTAATGAGTTTGATAATAGGTGCATGCTGGATGTACAACGGTTTTATAACTAATTGCATTCTTATGCTTTTAAATATATTTGCTTTAGTTATATCAGTGAGAGATTATATTCAGCTTGAGCAGGAATTTAAAGTGCTGTATGACTATGTAAATAGACAATATTGTATATATTATTCGCTTGGAGATATAAATATATCTGATGCTGGACCAGAAGGTATAAAGTTTTTATTTATTAATATAGATGAAAGACTTATAATAATAATTTTGCTGTTTATTACTTTAAATATAATTGCAGCAGCCGCATTAAGATTTCATATTAAATATCTGATTGTGCTTCCTATGGCATTACTTGTTGGTATGGAGTTGTTTAATGGAAAAGCACCTATGCTTATGGCTGGATTTATGCTTTTATGTGGAATTATGGGATTGTTCTTTAATATGCAGTTTAATATATTGGGAGGAAAAAAGAACTTTAGACAGAAAAAATGGATTTTAAAACAGATGTGGAGCAGATATATTATATTTTTGGCAGTTATGTCTTCATGTTTTGCTATTTCAAATTTGTGTGCAGACATGACAAAAAGACCTGTATTTGCAGATGCAGGAAAGGTTCTTAGATATCAGCATAAGCTTGAGAGAAAAGTTAAGGAGGCGGCAGAATATATACAAAATAGAATGAATCCACATGGAATGCCAGGTTATTTAAGTAACAGAGCCCCTTACCAGACTGGTGAACTTATAATGAGGATAGTAACAGACAGAAGACCTGATAGTGATATTTATATTAGAGAGTATACGGCAAATATTTATAAATCAGGAAGATGGAAAAATGATGATATAAACTCCGGGTTTGATGAGCAGGAAATATTATCAACATCATTTAGCGTTATTAGTAATTGTAAGAAGGTAAATTATACTAACAAGGGTTTTATAAATAGTCTAAGAAATGGTTTGCTTAATATTAAGATTATAAGTGGGAGTGAAAAGTATGATGCTTCGGACTGTGTTGTTTATTGGTCTGATATGTCAACAGCAGAAAGAAGTTCTGATATATCTGTTTTTCAGGCATTTAATATTGACAATATGACAAATATAAATGCATTGCTGCTTACAAATAAGGATATGAGGAATTATAGAATAAAAGACAATAGTGATTATACATCTTATGTATATGACAAATATCTTAAAGTCCCTGATGGACTTGACAGGCTTAAAGAGTTTGCTGATACAATAGTAACAGCAAAAAATGCAGGAAGACAGTGTATAATTGTAAAAGATGCAATATGTAAAGATACACAGTATAGTCAGCAGCTTAAACTTGTTCCAATAGGAATGGATTATATAGAATATTTTTTGTTTAATCAAAAGAAGGGCTATTGTGAGCACTATGCTACAGCAGGTACTATATTAATGCGTCTTAAAGGAGTACCTGCAAGGTATGTATCAGGTTATCATGTTAGTAGAGATGATTTCATGAGGGTTAAAGATGAAAATGGTAATGAAAAGTATATCGCAGAAGTTCAGGATTATGAAGCACATGCATGGACAGAAGTTTATAAAAAGGGTTTTGGGTGGCTGCCATTTGATATGTCAAAGGAAGCTGATGATGAACAAAATGGGGATATAGATAATCAAATAACAAATACACCAGTTACTGAAACCCAGACTCCACATGTGAATGTTACGCCTGAGCCTACAGCAGCAGTTTCAAATAAGCCACAGGAGACTAAGGAACCTGCAAGTAATGATAGCGATAGTAATAAAGAGTCGGGAAATATCGTTTCGGAGGTTAGTGAAAATATAAGGCATATAGTATTTATTGCAGGTATAGTTATTATTATAGCAGTTTTCATATACTTATTATTAAAAATAGGGTATATAAAACTTTTAAAGCGGCTTGACAGTGCAGAAACAGTAAGGGAAAGGATTATAATTTATTCTGATATATTTGACAGGTTTCTTATTCGATATGGGATAAAGGAAAAATGCAGTGATGACAGGCAATATGCTGATATGCTGGCTAATATCTGTAATGGAGCGGTTGATGATAATATATTGACAGGGTATATACAAATATTGCAGAAGGCAGTATTTTCAGAGGAAGAAATGAAGGAGGCTGATGAGGCGGAATTTAAAGAATATGTTGTAAAAATAATTACTGAGTTATATAGGAGATGCAGCAGACTAAGGCGGTATTATATACATGTATCTATGACAGCAGGTAAAAGATAGTTACTGTTTATTTCATTACCAGTAACAAAAGATAACAAAAATTGTGTAAAAGGGTGTTGCACTAGCTTTACAAAGCAGAAGAATTAATATAAAATAGCTTTATAGGATATAAAAAGTTTAATAATTTATAAACAGGAGGTATTTATTTATGTTAGAGGAATTAAAGCAGAGGGTGTATGAAGCTAATATGCTTCTCCCTAAGTATGGGCTTGTTACATTTACATGGGGCAATGTAAGTGAGATTGACAGAGAGAGTGGTATTTTTGCCATTAAGCCAAGTGGAGTAGAATATGAAAAACTTACTCCTGATGATATGGTACTTGTTAATCTTAAGGGAGAGAAAGTTGAGGGAAAATACAATCCATCATCAGATACTGCTACTCATGTAGAATTATACAAAGCATTTTCAAATATAGGTGGTGTTGTACATACCCATTCTTCTTATGCTACAAGCTGGGCACAGGCAGGACGTGGCATACCTTGTTATGGCACTACACATGCAGATTATATTTATGGCGAAGTACCATGCTTAAGATGTCTTACAAAAGATGAAATAGAAGATGCATATGAAACAAATACAGGGATTCTTATTGTAAATGAATTTAATGCAAGAAATATTGATACAGAAGCTGTACCAGCAGTTTTATGTAAGAATCATGGACCATTTGCATGGGGTAAAGATGCACATGAGGCAGTTCATAATGCAGTAGTTCTTGAGGAAGTGGCGAAGATGGCATATCGTGCAGAAACAATTAATCCACGTATTCAGCCGGCACCACAGGAGCTTCAGGATAAGCATTATTATCGCAAGCATGGAGCAAATGCGTATTATGGACAAGGCAAGTAATACATAAGATTAATAATAAAAGTTATCAAACACCAGCGGGGATAGATTACACAATCCCCGCTTTTGTAGATTCTGCAGGTGAAAGCAGGATTTATTCAATATGGGATCAGAGCATAAACCCATGCACCCTGTCAAATACATCTGGCAATACAAGCAGTGGAGAGTGTGCTCAGCCTGAATATGGTAAAATACCTGATAATATGAGGTATGGTATTGAGTATACAAGAGAGGATATTAATAAAGCTTTGGCATCTGAAAAACCATGGGATATTGTTCCAAGCAGAGATTATAATGGACATGGTACATTTATGGCAGGAGTGGCATGTGGAAATCTTATAGAGGAAAAAAACTTTTCAGGTGTAGCACCTCTGGCGGATATATGTGTTGTAAAATGTAAAGAAGCAAAGCAGTCTCTTAAAGATTTTTATAAAATTGATACAGATGAGCCTGTATATGCTGAGAGTGATATAATGGCAGGGGTTCAGTATTTGCTTTCAAAGGCGGGGGAAAAGTTTGCGCCTCTGATAATATGCATTGGAATGGGCACAAGCATGGGAAGCCATGGAAGGGGCGGAATACTTGGAGAGATGCTGCAAAGCTTTGGGGATTACAGAGGTGTTGCGATGGTAACAACATGCGGCAATGAGGCAAATACAGGACATCATTATAGAAGTGAACTGATAGAAACAGGCGCAGATACAGCAGTTGAGCTGAGAGTTGGCAGCAGGGACGGATTTATGATTGAATTGTGGGGCAATGCTCCAAAACTATTTTCAATTGGCATAATATCGCCCAGCGGTGAGTATAGCGGAAAGATGGAAGCAAGACTTGGAGAAAAGCGCAGAATTAATTTTTTACTTGATGAAACAGTTGTATATGCAGAGTATATTATACGTCCTCATGAAGGTGGTGATGAATGTGTACAAATACGTTTCCAGACACCATCAGAAGGTATATGGAAAATAAGGGCATTTAACGATGCCAACATTAATGCCTTTTTTGATATGTGGTTGCCAATACAGAATTTTTTGCCAACGACAACTTATTTTTTGAATGCAGATCCAGATGTTACATTGTGTAATCCAAGCAATAATGTCAATCTTATATCTAATGCTTACTATGATTCAGAAAGCAGGAGTATTTCCATAAATTCAGGACGTGGATTTACAAGAAGCGGCAATATTAAGCCTGATTTTGCAGCTCCGGGAGTAAATGTGTATGGACCGCTGCCTCGACGTGGAAATGTATATCCTACAGGAGAAGATGAGCAAATGCTCACTGCTGAATATGGTTTTATGAGCGGTTCAAGTGTAGCAACAGCTGTGACAGCCGGCGCTGCAGCACTGTTAATGGAATGGGGGTATGGTGTTATAATAAGGTTAAAACACAACAAACAGGCAATATGTGAAAAGAGAATAGCAAGATTTAAGATGTTAAGTGGTTCATATACAAGTATAATCATTATTAAAGATGATGCATAAAAAATAAATAAAACACTATAAAAATATAATAATCGGGAGGTAAAATATGTTATACATAGGAATTGATTTAGGTACTTCATCTGTTAAGTTGTTATTGATGGACGAAAATGGGAAAGTGAAGAATACGGTCTCAAGGGAGTATCCTTTATATTTTCCGCATCATGGCTGGTCGGAACAAGAACCAGAGGATTGGTACAAGGAAACAATGTCAGGGTTAAAGGAACTTTTAGATGGTTTTGATGGGAATGAGGTTGCCGGTATTAGCTTTGGTGGCCAGATGCATGGACTGGTTATTCTGGATAGCGATGACCAGGTAATCCGCCCTGCAATACTTTGGAATGATGGAAGGACTAAGAATGAGAATAATTATTTAAATAATGAAATTGGAAAAGAGATTTTGTCAAAGTATACAGCAAATATTTCATTTACTGGCTTTACTGCTCCTAAGATATTATGGGTAAAGAAGAACGAGCCTGAGAATTTTGCAAGGATAAAGAAAATTATGCTTCCTAAAGATTATCTTGCATATAGGCTTACTGGCGTTCATTGTACAGATGTATCAGATGCGTCTGGTATGTTACTTTTAGATGTTAAAAAGCGTGTATGGTCAAAAGAAATGTGTGATATCTGTGGCATTTCAGAAGAGATGCTTCCAAATATTTACGAAAGTTATGAATGTGTTGGAACTGTTTTGCCAGAAATTTCTGCACAGCTCGGATTTGGAAATAATGTAAAAGTTGCTGCGGGGGCAGGAGATAATGCAGCGGCAGCAGTTGCAACAGGTACGGTAGGTGCCGGAAGTTGTAATATTTCACTAGGCACAAGTGGGACAATATTTATTGCATTACAAAAATTTGGCGTGGATAAAAATAATGCATTACATTCTTTTTGTGATGCAAATGGTGCATATCACTTAATGGGGTGTATACTTTCAGCAGCTTCTTGCAATAAGTGGTGGATAGAGGAAATTTTAGGTAGTCAGGATTATGATGAAGAGCGAGGGAAAATTACAAAATTAGGTGAAAATCATGTATATTATCTGCCTTATCTTATGGGAGAGAGATCGCCTTATAATAATCCAGATGCAAGAGCAGCATTTATTGGAATGACTATGGATACTACAAGGGCAGATATGACGCAGGCTGTCTTAGAAGGCGTAGCATTTGCGCTTAGAGATTGTTTGGAAGTTGCAAAATCATTGGGAATACAGATTGAGAGGACAAAGATATGCGGCGGAGGGGCAAAAAGCCTGCTATGGAAGAAAATTATAGCGAATGTATTAAATATTAAACTGGACATTTTGGAAGCAGAGGAAGGACCTTCACTTGGAGCAGCAATGCTTGCAGCAGTTGCATGCGGCAAATATTCAAGTGTGGAGGATGCTGTGGCAATGATTGTTAAAACTACTGGTACTATTGAGCCGGAGAAAGATCTTGTAGAAAAATATGAGGAACGTTACCAGCAGTATAAAAATATTTATCCAGCATGCAAGCCGCTGTTTGGGAAATTAATATAGCACACAGAATAAAAGGAGGTGTAGTGATGCAGATTTTATCAATTGATTCGCCTGATTTCAAGAGATATGGCAGGGTTATACATAATATTGATTTTGGCAGTTTGGTTGAAAAGATGAAGGAAATGCCGATACCTGACGGCGTAGTTTATGAACCGTGTATTCCCGAATTGGAATCACTTGCTGTAATGAAGGAAATTTCTAAGATTATCTATGGGGAAATGCCAATACAGATTGGATATTGTAATGGACACAATACATTGTTGAATGGTTTGGAGTATCATCGTAGTTCAGAGATAAATGTGGCTGCTACAGATGCTGTTCTTATGCTTGGGTTACAAATGGATATGGAAAATGATTTTACTTATGACACAGCTATGGTGAAGTCTTTTTTAATACCAGCGGGAACAGGTGTTGAGTTGTATGCACCTACACTGCATTATGCCCCTTGTGGTGTAGATGGAAATGGATTTCAGATGGCGATTGTACTTCCCAAAGGTACAAATTATCCATTAAAGGAAAATCATAGTAAGGTGTTGGCAGATGGTACAGCTCCAGATGAAGATGCACTTTTAGTGGCTACAAACAAATGGCTTATTGGGCATCCTAAGGGAGGGTTTGATGTAGGTATATTTTGTGGTTTAAAGGGAGAAAATCTTAGCATTTTTTAGATAAAAAGAATTGTGTTGTCATGCCATATATCAGGTTTCACGGTGTATGGCATGTGTTTATAATTATGTAAATAAAACGGTTTTCTAAAATGCAGAGAGATAGAAATGAAATTCATTTTAATGAAGAGAGGAAGAGAAAATGAAAAATACAGATATACATAAAGGGGCATTTTATACAGGCATTTACCGTAATATGTTTGCGGAACTGGGATTTAATGAAAAAAATATTGAGCAAAGAAAACAGGAAATATTTCAAACATTGTTTTATGGAAGTGAAGAAGACAGAATATATCATACTGTAGGTGCGGATATGGGATATATAGAGGATACTGGCAATCATGATGTACGTACAGAGGGTATGTCCTATGGCATGATGATGTGTGTGCAGATGGACAAGAAAGAGGAGTTTGACCGTCTTTGGAAGTGGGTACAGACTTATATGTCTATACAAGAAGGTGATAATGAGGGCTATTTTGCATGGTCTTGTCAGACCAATGGTACAAAAAATGCATTTGGGGCGGCACCTGATGGTGAGGAATATTTTGCAATGTCGCTGTTTTTTGCGTCACACAGATGGGGTGATGGTGAAGGGATATTTGATTATGCAAGTGAGGCAAAAAAACTTCTCCATACCTGTATACATAAAGGTGAGGACAACAGAGGCGGCAGAGCAATGTGGGATAAAAATAATAAACTGATACGTTTTATTGTAGAAGTCGATTTTTCTGATCCATCATATCATTTACCACACTTTTATGAACTATTTGCGTTGTGGGCTTATGAAGAGGACAGGGAGTTTTTTAAAGAGGCTGCAGTGGCAAGCCGAGAGTATTTAAAAAAAGCATGCCATCCGGAAACTGGTCTTTGCGCTGAGTATGCAGAATTTGATGGAACTCCTTATAAACCGGTAATGGAGTGCTGGGGAGGGCGACATGACTGGTATTACAGTGATGCATACAGGACTATTGCTAATATAGGGCTTGACTACAGTTGGTTTGCAGCGGATGTATGGGAACAGGAAGTGGTGGTTAAATTACACAAATTTTATTGTGAAACGTTGTCAAATGAGCAAAGAGATGGCATTTTCGCCATAGATGGTACAGTGCTTGAGGGAAAGGCAAAGCATCCTCTGGCTGTTATTGCTACTAATGCACAGGCAGGTCTTATAGTAAATAATAAAAACGCATTTGGTCTGGTGAAGGAGTTCTTTAAGACTCCATTAAGAAAAGGCGAAAAAAGATACTATGACAATTGTCTTTATTTTTTTGCGTTCCTTGCATTAAGTGGAAATTATAGAATATATTGAGGAATACAACAAGTATAGGAAGAAAAGCAATTTTTACAACATATATAGCAATATTTATATAGAATTTCAAGTATAAAAATTTATAATAATTAATTATAAGATGAAATTTATAACTTGTATAGAAAATACTTAAAGGAGGATACCGAAATGAATAATAATGGTTTTTTTAGTATAGAAAGTCCGTTGTACAA
>CAMWXG010000017.1 GCA_947178155.1 uncultured Lachnoclostridium sp. | reverse complement strand
ACATCTTGAGGAATTTTTGGATTTGCTAAGGATATTTACAGGTGATGAAAAATATGCATAAACAAGGGTGTGATGATGTTACTATTTCTAAACTTACTGGAATATTGTTGGATAAAGTTGCAGAGATATTAGAACACGTTTGAAAAATAAAAAATGAACAGACTATTAAGTATTGAATAAAATTTAATAAACAAATTAAATCCACTTAGTGAATTATCGCTTAGTGGATTTTTATTTTTTTCATAATAAATTTTAAATGTTTGATTTAGAAAGCATTAAAAGCACTGAAAAATAGAAGTGTATAGATATTTTTGATTTTTTGTATCTTATGAAAGTAAATAGAAATATGAAAAGTGACATTAAAAAGAAAGGAATGTAATAACTATGAAAAAAGTAAAAGAATATTTAGAATTTAGAAAAAACTGTAGAGTAGCAAGAGAAGAAATGATTAATTTTGCGACAGTAGTGTTTCCAGTTGTAACTGAACTTACAAAAAATTATTTTGATATTGTGAAGTTTGTCTTAAGTCTTACAGAAGCATCAAAGAATGTAGCCGATGATGAGTTATTGAAATTTATTCTATCAGAAACGGCTAAGTTATTAGGAAAGAGTGAAAATCGTATAATGGAAATTATTACTTATATGGCTAATCTTTCAGAAGAGGATATACAAAAGATTCTTGTACATAGTGTTGTGGAAAGTAAAGGTCAATGATGAAAGTAGTATAGTCATAGTATAAAAGGAGATGACCTTTTTGAAGAAAAATTTATTATGTCAAAATGAAATATAAAGTATAAGGATACAAGGTTTTATAAAAAATATGGAGGTATGATATGGAAGAGTTTCAAAATTTATTTGGTGAAATGTTAGATGCAATAACAAAAAATGATATTGGAAGAAATATGATTTCAAAAATAAAAAATGCTGTGGTTGAAATTAAAAAACTTGATAATATTCTTACGAAGATAAATGAAACATCAGATATGACTGCAAAAGGGTTAAAGGAACTTGGAGTCTTTTCTTATGGTATTGCAAGTAAATACGGCAGGACAGCAAGTGATTATTTATCTGGTGTGGAAAGCATGGCAAAGTCTGGATTTTATGGTGAAAAAGGTGCTGTTATGGCAGAACAGTCAATGCTTGCACAGGCAGCTGGTGATATGTCACAGGATATTGCTGATAAATATATAATTGCCACAAATGCCGCATATAAATTTAATGGTGTAGCAGAAAAAATTAATGCTGTACTGGATGGACAAAATAATATAAGCAAAAAAAATGGAATAGCATTTGAAGATATGGCTGTGGCAATGAGCGAGGCAGGTGAAGCAGCTTCGGGCTATAATGTTGCTGTTCGTGATTTATCTGCAATGACAGGTACAATAGAAACAGTTACAAAATCCGGAGGGTTTAAAGTAGGGAACAGCATTAAAGTTATATTGGACAATCTTCAAAATGTGACGTCAGATAAAGTCACAAATACATTAAATAAAGCAAATATTTCTATGACTGAAATGGTCAATGGTGCAGAGAAGCTAAGAAATCCAATAGAAATAGTAAGAGATTTGGCAAAGGCATTTAATGAATTAGACAGTGATGCACCATTAAGAAAAGAAATACTCATAAATATAGCTGGAGAAAATAATACAGCGGAATTATCATCACTTTTGCAAAACATGGAAACTTTTGATAAGATGCTGTCTGACTATTCAGGAGGGGCAGGTTCTGCAATTAAAGAGGCAAGTAAAAGTGCTGAAAGTTTAACTGGTTCACTTAATACATTGTCTAATAGCTGGACTGAATTTATCAATAGTTTTGTTGGTTCTGATGAGTTAAAAGCAGGTGCTAATTTCCTTAATGGGCTTGTAAATGGAGCAACAGATCTTGTAAATATATTGACGCCACTTGGCACAATTAGCTTGGGTGCAGGATTATTTGCAGGAATTAAAAACGTTGGTGGACTCAAATTCAGAGAGTCTTATTTTGAATATGCCTGACCTATCATTATATAGAGTAATCGTTCTATATAACAAATGGGAAAACTCTAGCGTTTTAAAACAAGTAGAGATGGGTTATATGGTCTGCTAAGCAGGCACCTCTGACAACAGGAGGTCTGGGACGTGTCATAGAATTATACAGCTACAATAGATAATTGGAAACGGTAGACTATGAATGCAGGTATGAAAAGTACATAAAAATGTATAATTCGATTTCTGGGCGTAAAGTCAAAGAATCATATGCGACTCATAAATCAAATATCGCAAAGACACTATCAGCAGATAAATCACCTAAATCATAATAATGACATGGTGAAATCTCAACGACTACCATCCATCTTATAATAATACGATAACTTATTATAAGAACGTATAGTCTGTGACTGGCACTGAATATGAGGCAGTGTAATGTTGTAACTGCTTTCTGTCAGCAGTGTGGAAAAAGACAGAAAATAAAATATTAAAAGTCACTGCCGCATTTTGTGCAGTGCCACTGTTTGCTGTTTCTGCCTACGCTGAATATACCAAAAACAGCAGTATGTACAGCCTTGGAAGTGAAAGATATTTTCTTTATATTAGTAGCATGACAATAAGGACATTCAACACCATAGGGATTGCCTTTATCACGACCTTCCATAACGGCTTTGCCATAAGCCAGTTTAGCATTAAATTCAGCATGTTTTTTTGAAAGAATTTCATCCCTGTGTTCAAAAAGGTATTTATCAAGTTCAGGAGATTTTTTAATATATTCTTCAATAAATTGCTGTTTTGTTTCATCATTTAGGAAACAACAATCCAGATTTTCTTCCAAGAGATTTTTTGGAACTGGTTTAAACATATATCCGCAGCAATCACATTCCATATCTGTTTCCCAATCATACAAATCAGCTATTCTTCCACATTTTTTACAGTAGTGTAATGCCATAAAATTCTACTCCCTTAAATTATAATAACTTATTCTATCATTATATTCATGATAAGTCAATAAATATACAGTTAAAATCCACAACGTAAGTCAGATATTTAAAACATTTAGTAGTGATATTGATAATATAAGTACAAAATGGGGAGCATTTGGGAAGTCATTTAATGAAATTGGGGCTGCAGTAACCAGAAGGATTACAGATATCTGGAGAGGATTTCAGGCAACAGATGATTTAATTGCTTCATTACGAGGCTCTGAAAGTATTGGACAGAGATTATATCCAGAGAAAAAAGACATTAAATCACAATTAGTTGATATAGATAAAGTATATCCTAAGATGGGTGATACGCAGTTTTCTAATATATTAAATAAAATTATGCAATTTAATAAAGGGGTTTCATCAGGCAGTAAAACATGGCAAGATTATTTTGGTGGGCTTAAGGAAGGTGAAAAATGGAAGATTGATTTTATTAAAAATACTGATTTACAAAAGGCAAGTATAGATGATGTGAAAAAGGCATATGATGCAGCACGTACTTCTGCTATTAATCAGAATACAGCTCTTAAAGCACAGACTCTTTCTACAAAGGCTGCTACTGCAGCGTCAAAGGCGTTTGCTGTGGCAGGGAATATGATTGCAGCGGTAGCAATTGGTGAAGCTATATCATTTGCAGCAAAAAAGATAAGTGAATATGTTAATGCAACTGAAATAGCAAGGGAGAAGGCAGCCGGTTTTACACAGTCTGTTAGTGCAAGTATTTCTGATATGGCAAATAATTCTGCAAGTATAAAAGAATTAAATGAAGAGTATCAGAGACTGGCGGAAGGTGTAACTGCAACGGGGCAAAATATTAATTTGTCGGCTAATGAGTATAGCAGATATAAGGAGATTATTTCGGAGATATCTTCTATTATGCCGGGTTTAACGACTTATTTTAATGATCAGGGTGAAAAGATTGGTTTTGTAAAAGGACAGCTTACTGATGTAAATAAAGAGTATAAGCAATACATGCAAAATCAGGCTAATAAATATCTTTCTGATGGAGATGAAGAGGGAAATGATTTTCAAGATGTACTTGATGCATATAATTCAAATAATAAAATGGGTTATTGGGAAAATGCATGGAACCAATTTAAGGCAGGATGGTTAATTGCAGATGAAAACTCATTAGAAACATCAAAAGTTCTTAAAGGATTAGAAGATATATATAATGCTTCACAAGAAGAAGTTGCAGATGTGCTGAAAGATGGATTGGGTAGTACAATAGCAAATGGAAGTTATAATAATGAGATTACTGACGAATATAGGATGTCATTAATTATAAGTAAAATGCTTGACACAAATCCAAGAGAAATTCGTGAAATGTCAGATGAAGAATTTGCTGCAATACAGGAAAGCATTAAAGCCAATATTGATATGTTAAAGTCCAGAATAGAGGCAGATATGTCTTCTGTAAGAGCAGGTTTAATTAATATTGCATATTCAAGCGATGATTTTTGGAATGTGGATGACAATGAAATACGTAATGGTATTACCACATTTATCTCATCTTTGACAAGTGATATGTGGGATGAGTTGGACGTTGAGACTGTCAATGATACAAGGGTATTTGTTAATAAAATAATTTCAGCAATGTCAGAGAATAAGGAAGGATTTTCTGATGCATGGGAACAGTTGTTTAGGTTAGAGCCTGATAAATTAAGTGTAGATGAATATGTTGCAAAAGTGAAAGAATTTATTTCAAAATTATGTTCTGCAATTGGAATAGATGACAGTGAAATTCAAGAGAAGTTTGCTATATCACTAGGCTTTAATATTGATGAAGTACAGGTTTCAGAAAACGCATTAAAAGGGAAAATTGGTGATTTTAATGATGAAGTAAAGTCTAAAGTCATACAGTCATTTTCTTCTATTGAATTAAAAGAAGTTGTTGATTCTGATATGGTTGATTGGTCTAATCTGGTGCCAAATGATTTTAAAGGGACATCAGATGAAATTGCAGATGTAATAGTTAAAAATATAAGGGCTTCATTGAATGAAAAATCAAGTGATGTGACATTTCTCTCTTTTTCGAAGGCATGGAAATCCTTAACAAACACCACAGATGATAATTTAAAAAATACAGTATCAGGTCTTCTTGAATTAGCCAATGCAGGTATGCTTACACCTAAAACATTAGAATCAGTTGAGGGTTACAATACCCTTCTTAAACAGATAGGGCTTACAGCGTCAGAAGCGGTTGAAGAAATATATAAACTTAAAGATGTTGACTACATAAGTATGATTGCTTCAATGCGTGAAGGTGTTTCTTCTATTTCAGGGATATTGAGGACAAAAGAAGAAAATTTAAGTGATAATGGTACTGCAAAAAACGGAATTGGTGCTGATGCGTTTGTTGGAATGCCTGATGAACTAAAGAAGTGTAAAAAAGCATATAAGCAGTTTGTAAATGTTCTTGGTGATGGTTCATCTTCAATGGATGAGTGTCAAAAGGCAGCAAATAAATTAGCAACAGAATATGTAAACAGCAACTATTTTCTTGAAAAGTTAAATGATTCTAATGAGGCGGCTGTTGTTTCAATGTTAAAAGAAATGGGAGTTGCGAATGCGGACTATGTTGTAACAGAAGCACTTGCAAGGAAAAAAGCAGAAGCATGGGTTGTTACACAAGATTTTACTGATAAGACAGGAGAAGAAATTATAGGGCTTATAAATGAACAAGGTGCGCTTATAGGTACAACTAAGGCTTTAGAGTATTATACATTAAGTAAATTATGGAATAATGGAAATGCTCTTGATACAAAAGAAGATTTAAATAATCTTATAGCTTTTGTGGAAGGACTTGGATTAGGTGCAGAAGCATTGCAGGCATATGCAGAAGCAAAATATAAAGCTAATAATGTTCTGGCTCCGGGCAATGATGATATATCCAAGTTCTTAAGTGGTGATATGTCTGCAGAGGATTTGGTAAAAAAAGGACAGCAGGATAGTAAAGAACTGAAAGAGAAAGAGCCTGAGTATAATAAGTTAAAGATAAATGCTGCAAATGAAATTAGTGATATCATTGCTAAAATGCAGAATATAGCAGTCAGTGTATCACCAGATGCTGGCTCAGGTTATGGAAATGCTGGAAACATTGGTGCTGGAAAAGGCAGCAGTAATGTAGTAAAGGAAACAAAGGTTGAAATAGACTGGCTTGCCCGCGCCATAGATGTAACTTCTGGGAAAATTGACCTTTTTAAAGCAAAATTAGAAAATCTGTTTAAGATAAAGGCAAAAAGCACAAATTTAAATAAGCAGATTAGGCAGGCAACGAAATTAATAAATGCATATAAAAAGGCAGAAAAGAAATACAAAGCAAAAGCAGATAGTATTAATCTTTCTGATGATTTAAAAAAGTTAGTCCATAATGGTAAAATCAGAGGAAGTTATAAAGAGCTTATAAAAGAGTATGGTGAGAAAACTGCAGATAAAATAGAAAAATATCAGGATTATTATGATAAGTATCAAGATGCTAAAAAGTCAAAATATGAAGCAAAAACGCAAAAGCATGAGTTAAATAGTCAGAAATACCAGCTTTATGTTGATGAAGCCGAAAGCCAGCTTGATAAAATTAATGCCCGCGCGGACAATGAATATGGCAGTGATAAGAATAAATATCTTAAAAATTCTGAAAAATGGATTAAGCAGTCATATAATTATCAGATTAAACAGGCGGTAAAAATTGAAAAAGATCCTGTAAAAGCTGCCCAGTTAAAGGCTGAAAAGGAAGCGGCAATACGTGAGAATAAGATTGCAAGATATCAGAATATGAAGGATGAATATGATGATAGTGCATCATATTATCAGGCTAAAGCAGAGAGTGAAAAGGATGCAGGAAAAAAGCAGAAATATCTTGAAAAGCAAGCCGAGTACATAGAAAAATCATATAATCAGCAGAAAAAAATTGCAAAGGAAGAAAAAAACAGTAATCTTGCAAAACAACTTGAGATTGAAAAGCAGAATGAACTTCTTGATATAAGGGTTCAGATTTTACAAAATTATGCTGATGAATATGAGGCATCTGCAAACCTCGCTGTGCAGTATGCAGGGATTGCTGTATCTGCCAATGAAAAAAACAGGTTTGAAAGTGAAAATATAAATAATATAAAAAAGCAGTATGAATATCTTATTGCAATAGCAAAAGAGCAAAAGGATTTAACAGAGGCAAAGCGTCTTGAAGCAGAATTAAGTGAAAAGATTACTGAGTCTGCAAAAGTGCAATTTGATAATATTGTAAATGAGTATGGGCACATAATTAATGAGCTTGATGCAAGAGTTACTTCACTGAATACACGAATTTCACTGGCAGAAGCACAGGGTAAAACAGTTAATGCTTCATTTTATAAAGAACTTGCGGTGCAGGAAGATATAAATATTAGTAATCTAACTGAAAAATATAATTCACTTTATCGAGATTTTAATACAAAGGTATTAAATAGTGAAATTGCCAAAGGTTCTGATGAATGGTATGAAATGCGTGATACTATTATGGATGCAAAGCAGGCAATGGATGATGCAGTTGTATCACAGGAAGAGTTTAACAAGCAGGCACGAGAAGCAGACAGGCAGATAAAGGAACATGCCAGAAATATGCTTTCAGAGTTAAATGATGAAGTTGATTTTTATCAGCAGATACTTGGATATAGAGAAATGTTTGAGAGTGATACAGGTGCAATTACAGAAGCAGGGAATGCAACAATTGCCCTTAGTGCTGATAAGATGAGTAATTCAATAGTTCTTGCCACGCAGCTTAAAAAAGATATTGCTGCATTAGACAGTCAGTTTAGAAACGGTAAAATGGGATATGAAGAATACACAGAACAGAGGGTTGAACTGCTGTCGCAGCAACGTGATGCACAGCTTGCATATTATGATGAATGTAATGCAATAAAAGACCTTATAGATGAAGGATACAATGCGCAGCTTGAAGCTATGACAGATATTGTAAATAAATATAAGGAAACTTTGCAAGCAGAGAAAAGTTTGCATGACTACCAAAATAATATAGCAGACCAGACTAAAAATATTGCATCACTTAAAAAGCAAATTGCAGCATTACAGGGAAATGTGTCAGAAGAGGCAAGAGCTAAACTGCAAAAACTCAATGTACAGCTTGAAGAAGCGCAGAAGGAACTTGAAGAAACTGAATATGAAAAATATATTTCAGATCAGGAGGAAATTCTTGATGCGATGCTTAATGAATATGAGAGTTTTATTGATGCTCAATTAAAATGTACTGATGATATTATTGAAAAGGTGGTTGATGCCGCTCATGATACTGCAGGTGAAACCAACGGATTATTAAGAGAAATTGCAGGACAGTGGGGAACAAATATTTCGGATATTCTTGATAATATTACACGTGTTGGTGATTACAGCACAATTACTGATAAAATATCTGAAGCGGCAAGTTTGATAGTAAACGCCTACAATCAGGATATCGAAAACAGCAGTAAAGATGCAGAAGATGTTAAAGATATAATTACTGTTACAGAAATTTCGAATCAAGACACAAAGGCAGATGAAGTGTTTGGATTTAATACATCTGATAAGGATTGGAGAGGAGGCGTTATTAAAAGATTAGAAGCTTCTGACAGCTTGAGAGGAGATTTAATTCAAAGTGCTAATAGAGTATTTTTAGGAGATACAAAAGTTTTTACATCACAAAGACTAAATGAGATACAAGAACCAGCATTTTTGAATAATAAATTGCAAAGTGTAAATGTGGGAGATGTAAACATACATTTAGATGGAAGTGGAATTGTAGATGAGAGAAGTTTTGTAGATACTTTTCAGAGCAGTCAAAGATTGCGTGATTGTATTGGTACTTATATTGGGGATGCTGTTGTGGGCAGAAGTAAATTATCTTATAAAAAATTTTAGAAAGGACATCATATGACATCTAAAAGGAAAATAGAAATTCTTACTAAATCTATAATTGACCTTGAAAAGGAAAATAGATTGTTAAAGGACAAGATTAGCAAAATGCAGAGCACATATGAAAAACATAATTATCAAATGGATATTCTCATTTCAGAATTGAAAAGTAAGAAACAGGAATACCAAAAGCTTAGGGAAGAAATTGAAAAATCATTGAAAGAAATAAGGGAGGTGTGTATTTAAATGATTGCCACTAATTTTGAGTTTAATGGAATACAGTGTAAGGATGTTGGGCTTGCAGTTGTAAGTTTTGGTTCTGATATTCAGGGAGTGGCTGACTACAGTGGCAGTGAAATTGTTTTTAATACTTCTAAGCCCGCAAATGGCAGTAAATTAAATTTTCATGGTTCAAAATATGATTCACAGCTTTCATTTACATTTAAGGTAGCTAAGATTGATTTGTGTAAACCTTCGCCTACACCTATTAAAGCTTATGAAAAAGCTTACTATAAGAAATGGCTTGAGAGAAGGGACGGATATAAATTTTTAAGATTTTTTCAGGATGGATTTGAAAATATTTATTTCAATGTAAGGAATACTTTGAAATGGATTGAATATGGAGGTAAAACATATGGCATGGAAATAACTGTTACATGTGATGCGCCTTTTGGATACTCCACACTTCAATCCTATGAAACAAGAGTCTCTGCGGGAGGTTCTTTTCAAATTTATAATGATTCTGATGAAATTGGAGCAATTATTCCACAACAGATTGAAATAAAAATATTATCAGATGGCACGTTGAGGCTTCAGAATAACATGAGCAGACTATATCAGGTAAATTATCAGGATTTAAGTGATGATATGGTTATAAAAAATTGTAAGGTAAACGAAGTTATTATAATCAATGGTATTACAAAGCAAATTAAGTCAAGCCTTTCAGCGCATGATATTGTCAATGATTTTAACTGGGTTTATCCTAAATTAGTTAATATTGATGAGTTCTATCCTGTTAGCTTTACATTAACTAAGCAGACACTTCTTGACAGACGTACCAATATTTTTAATGTTACAGGCTGCAGCGCAAATATAAGTCTGGCATACAGGACAATAAGACTGGCGGTGATGTGATTTATGGCAAATGTACATAATTTTTATCAGACAAGAACTAGGTTTAATTTAAACTTTGATGGTACTATCCAGGAACCAAATATTTATTTATGTGATAAAAGGCTAAAAAAAATATGTATGCTTTATCCTGTTGATGAATTAAATATTATTAAGAATTTAAATGCTGCTGATGAATGTTCTTTTAAAATATATAAATACAACAATGGAAATGTAATGAATGAGTGGGACAGGATAAAAGAGCTCTCTATTATACTTATTGAAGGTTTTGGACTGTTTGAATTGTCAGTTAATTCAAATGAAACTGATACTGTAGTAAAAAATGTTATTGGTAAATCACTTCAGGAGTCGGAATTAAGTCAATGTAATTGTACTCTTGAAATAAATACAGAAGATGATATTGCAAGAACAGATTATGACGAAAACTATCCAACATTATTTTACAGACAGAATGATCACAGTGAGGCAAGTTTGCTTCACAGGATTTTAACATATGTGCCAACATATACGATAGGACATGTTGACATAAGTTTATGGAATCTTAATAGGGAGTTTAGCTGTTCTGATATGTCTGTTTATAATTTTTTGCAGACAGTTGCAGAAGAGATAGGATGTATATTTATATTTGATCCATATTCAAGGACAATTAATGCATTTGATTTGCAAAAGCATTGTCTTAATTGTAATTGCAGACATATATTTGAGGGTAAATGTTATAACTGCGGCAGTACAAATATTGAAGAGGGCTATGGGCTTGATATATCTGTATATTTTGATACACATACCATTGCAAATGAAATAACACTTACAGGGGATAAAGATAGTTTAAAAAACTGCCTTAAGCTTGTTGCAGGAGATGATGTAATGACAAATATGTTGGGTCAGAGGATTATAGGAAATACACAATATATGTGGTCGTTTTCTGATTATCAGATGTCTGAAATGTCAGACAGGCTTATGAAGAAATATAAAGAATATGTGTCTTTAGCATCTTCATATCAGGATGAATTTGATGAACTGTGGCTTAGGTATGATAAACTTATAAATAATATAGAATATTATAAGCATAGTAAATGTCCAAGCGTAGAAAGTGGTTCAATGCCAAAACCTGTTGATGTATATAATCAGGTGACTTCAACAATAAAGTATACATGTATTGGCAATAAAAGTACAAATCTTTCAACTCTTTCACGAAATATTTTAAATTATGTAAAGCTTATAATTCCTAAAGGCTATACAGCTAAATGGCAGAAAGACACTGATAAAAAAGACAAGGTATCCTGTACTACTGCGCATATCGACGGATTGGATGTAATACAAACATGGACAGGTTATCTTCATATATATGTAGAAGACAGTATTGATGATGAGGGTAATTATAAATATGAATATTTATCTCCGGCGTGGCGTTTAGATGTTAAACAGGGGTATAATTCTAATCCGGTAAGTACAGAAGTTTATGGAGAAGATTATTTTTATTATCTAAAACAGCAGATAGATGTTGCACTTGCAAGAATGGAAGCTGTTGATTCTCCCAAATATGACAATGACTATTCTGATAGTGTAAACAATCATTTATCAGACAAAGATTATTATAAAAATTATTTCAGGGAATATTCAATTACACAATTAGAGAGCTGGAAAGAGGCATATGAGAAAGCTTCTGTTATTTTATTTGAACAAAATAATGCTTTAACAGATACCAATAAAAATTATCATTATGTTGTAAATGGAATAACTTCAGCAAATACAATTTATGATATTCTTATCAAAAAATACAAGGTTTTTGTAGATTATTGTACAAGTTTAATTAATGAGTACCAGTTATATGTTGAGGCTGATGAAATTCAAAAAGAATTGATATATGACAGGGTTTCAGAGATAAATCAAATCTGTAATATGCGAAATTATCTGGGTGATGAGCTTTATAAAGAACTGCTCACTTTCAAGAGAGAACAGGTATACACAAATGATAATATTATTTCTGATGGACTTGATGATGTAGGGCTGCTTGCCAGAATTAAGGAATTTATAATGTTTGCTAAAGAAGATTTAGCTAAAAACTGTCAGATGCAGTATTCACTTACAGCTTCTCTAGGAAATATATTATCTGATATTGATTACAGAGAGAACTATAATGAATTTATGGTTGGTAATTATGTTTTTACACGTGTTGATGAAAAACTTGTTAAACTAAGGATTGTAAGCATTGAATTTAATTTTGAAAATATAGAAAATATTAATATTACTTTTTCTGATGCTTTGGTAGGCAATACAAGTCTTGATGACATACATTCTATTTTATCACAGGCGCAATCAATGACAACATCTTTTGATTATGTTAGACACCAGACCGAAAGCAATAATGGTAAATTAAATGATTTTGATAAGATGTTTGCAGAAGGTCTTGATGCAACAAATACTTTGATAAAAAATGCTGATAATTTAAGTATGGTAATTGACAGTCATGGGCTTTTAAGCAGGCAGTATGATTATGATTTAAATGATTATACACCTTTTCAGTTAAGAATTACTAATGCAACTATTGCAATGACAACAGATGGGTGGCAGACAATATCAGCAGCATTTGGATTAATCAGTTGGAAGAAAGAATTATGTTATGGGCTTATAGCTGACAAGCTTATTGGGCAGGAAATAATCGGGCACAGGCTTGAAATTATAAATGAGTCGCAGACATACATAATGGATAATGATGGATTTCATATTATTGCTGAAAACAACAATAGAATTGACTTAAATGCAAATAAGTGTTCATTTGATATTCTGCAAAATGGGAAAAATAAATTCCATTTTTCACCGGCTGACGGTCTTATAATAGATGGAAAAGGTATATTTCATGGCACTTTGATATGTCAAAAGGATGCCGCATATGTTGAGATTGATCCTTCAAATCCTTCTATGGTAATTTTTAATGGTTCCGATACACTTCTTGATTTTAATTCAGATGGTAAAAAGATACTAAAAATAGGAGAAAAGACACAAATATCAGGAAATAGCATTGTAACAGGAACTATTGATGCAAGCATAGTTAAAGTTGTGAAACTTAATGCCAGTAATATTACAACAGGAACTATGAGTGCAAATTATATTAATGGAGGAACTATTGATGCAAAGAAAGTTAATATTGTAAATCTTACTGCTGCTTCTATAACTACTGACTTTTTTAAAGGTGCAAAGGTAGATGGAGCAGTTATTACATCACAATGGAACGATAATCAAAAGACAGGAACAAAAATTGAAGGTGGCAGCATATGGAGCAACAGTGCGTATATAACAGGGGGAAAAATAAGTCTTACAGGTCGCGGCAGCAGCAGTGAGGACTGTACAATAAAACTTTTTGGCGGGGAATATTACTGCTATCTTAATCCAGATGGCTTAACATTTGGAAAAGAAGGTGAACATGGGAATGAAATCTATTCATATTATGGCAGCAACTATGCTTCTATTCCCAAAGCTGATATTTCGTTAATTAATTGTACTGAATTTGTATGTGAAAAAGTAGATAATCCATCTAAAGTTGTACCATTTATAAGATGTGGTGTATCTGTGGAGGACAGGGCTTCACTGACAGGTTCAGATGAATCAACTATATGCATATTTGGATTAAATAAAGAAAATAGCGAATTAGGAGAATTAACATATATAAGAGGTCAGAATATCAAACTTGAAAGTTTTGAAGGTGGCGGAATATTTGCTGATGGTACACAGATTTCTTCAAGTTCAGATGAGAATTTAAAACATATTTATGATATTGAAGAAAAGTATGAGGATTTCTTTAATAATCTTACCCCTGTCTTATACAGGTTTAAAGATACTTTGGAGACGAAGTATCATAGAAAACATATAGGCTTTGGTGCAAGAGCAGTTGAAAAAAGTTTAACAGATGCAGGGCTTACAACAGAAGAATTTGGAGGTGTTGTTAAAACAAATATGATGTATAATCCAAAACTTTTAGATGATGAGGATAAAAGTTTTAATGAAAAATATTATTTGAGGTATGAAGAGTTTATTGCGCTTAATACATGGATGATTAAAAAACTTATAAAGCGTGTAAATGAACTTGAGAATAAAATGGAGGTATGAAAATGGACAAACCAATACAGATAAATATTGAGGAGCTTAAAAATAATATTGCATCAATTATTAATGATGCTAAACTGCCTATGTGTATAATAACACCTGTTATAAAAGATATTTTTGAACAGTGCAGTCTTATTGAAAAACAGCAGCTTGAGTTTGCAAAAAAGGAATATAGTAAAAGTAAGGTAGAATTAGAAAAGAAAGAGTAATTTTGCTGGGAAATAAAATTTGGAGGTGATTTTTTGAACCCAATTATACATGAAATTAATTTGAATCTGGCACAGCCCAATAATTTTCAGTATATACATGCAATGCAGGGTGACTATGACAGTGTCTTAATAAAAGCAACTTTATATGATGGCAACAATTTATATTCAATAAAGTCATCAACAGCTGCACTTTCAGGCAATCTGCCGGATGGTACATTTATAACAGAAAATGTTTCAATTATAGATGAACATACTATACAGTTTTCATTATCAAAAAAGCTGCTGATGCTTGATGGTAATGTAAGGCTTGTTGTAAATATTATAACAAATGGAAAACATCTTTCTACATTTCCTTTTATTGTAAAGGTAATAAAGTCACCGGATGGAGATATATCAGATAGTGACTTGGCTTCTTTAAAGGATTATCTTGAAAAGGCTGAATATTATGCAACACTGTCGCAATCTTATGCTGTCGATGGTACAGGACTTCGTGATGGCGAAAAAACTGATAATTCAAAATATTACTATGAACAGGCAAAAAGTATTTATGAGAATTTTGTCAGCAGTGGTGGTTCATCATCAGATGCTAATATTTTGTATTTTGAAACATATGATGAATATACTGCTGCAAAGAAAAATGGTGATGTGCTTCCTGAAACGTTGGTGTTAATAAATGGAGGTAAGGGAGAGGAAGGGGAAAAGTTGCCAGATGAGGATTTAGGAAATGTTTGGATAACAGTTCGAGATGCCAGCAGTATAAATTATTCAACTGATAATGGACTAAATTGGAGCAAAAGTAGTATACCAGTAATACCTACAAGTAGTATTGAAAAAATAAATAATATAATAGTTTTTGGAGGTTCAGATTCTAAAGCATGTTATTCGAGGGATAATGGTATCACCTGGAATTTAGCTGATAGTGGAGTTACAATTGATGAAATATTAAAAGAAGGAAATAAACATCGTTTATTAGGGGTAGGTGTTGATTCTTCAAAAACAAATATGTATATCAATTATACAGAGGATGGTATAGATTGGCACAATTTAGTCACGATACCTTCGCTTCATAGGAGTGATAGAAATTTTCACGCAATTGAGGATTTTTATAAAGTAAATAATATTTATTATTTAGCAATAAGGGAATCATTTATGAATCAGTTTAATAATATGGAAAGTAATATAATAACATATTATTCTACAGATTTGGCATCATGGTCAACCATTAATGTAAGTTTATCTGATAATGAAGCAATAGGCGGTATTGGTCATATAAGGATTGTATATTATAAAAATTTTTATGTACTTATAGTATATAAATGGATTTCAATTTCATCTTCAAGACGAAGTATAGATTATATTTATATATCATCGGATGGTTTTACATTTTCAGAAGTACATAATTTTCAAGGAAATGTAAATTTTATGTATCATCGTTCAGGAATTTCAAAAGATGGAGTATCATATTCAAAGATTAACGCTTGTGATCCTCAAATATTTAATGACAAAATATATATACCTGGATATTATATTAATTCAACAAACGCTAATTTTTCATGGATACTTGCATATTCGGATGATGGTAAAAATTGGAATACAATAAATTTTCCTTATGAACATTTTTTTGTTAATGGTAATAAAGCATATGCATTAATGCCAATAACCGTTGGAGAGAATGTGGGAACTATATATACTTCTGATGATTGTGTTAATTGGGCTAAGTATAATAGAATACAATCTGGTTTGTCTTTTGATTCAAAGATTTTTATATTTGATTAAAAAGAAAAAAAATTTTTATAAGCCCAAATTTGTTTTAGATTACAAGTCTGTGTATGCGGGTTCTTTGACAGCAAATTTGATATGGGTAAAAGAAGCAATGCAGAAATGAGGTGATAATTTGATTTTATATATAACAGAAGACAACAGAGAAATAGTTATGGATAATACCAATGGTAACGCAGGAAGTTCAGGACCTAATGCTGACAGCAACACAATTTATTTTGAAACATATAAAGATTATCGCAAAGCATATGTTGAAAATAAAATTGATAATGATACTCTTGTTGTTATTAAGTCTGGTGAAGATGATGGTAGTGGAGGTACTGCAATTAAAATACCAATGGATGAAACATTGTCATCTGTAAGTGGAAATCCTGTTACAAATAAAGCCATAACACAGGAAATAAACAGTCTTAAAGAAACAATTAGCAACTTGAATAGCACAATTAGTAATATGCAAAAAAGCATTAATAATATATCAAGTACATTAGGCACACAGGTAGATTTTACATTAAATGGCAATGATTTGATAATAACAACAAAGTAAGGTGGTGATTTTTATTGTCTGTTACAGTTAATGGATTTTCAGATATACAAAGTATACATTTTAATGGCGTTGATTTGGATAGAAAATATTTTAAGAAAAAATCATCAGATAAAGTTCTTGTTTGGTGTAAGCATTCTCTTATACCTCCTGAAATAACTGATATAAGTGTTAATCAGTCAGACGAATATGGAACACAGATGCAGTACTCCTTTAAAATCAATCCTGATGCAGGTGACTTTAAAGGAGTATTTATTAAGTTAAACGATGATAAAGAAATGAGTTTTGAAACAAACACAGGAAATATTGAAAAATTGAAACCTGATGTTGAATATAAAGTATCATTTACACCTTATAACAATAAAGTTAGAGGGGAAACATCAGTGGTATATATTACTCTTCATAATAATTTTATATCAGAAGGTAGCTTTGGTAAGGGTGCAAAGCTTGTTTTTGGATATGAAGCTAATTATTTAGCATATACAAGAGATTATGAAATATGGGAAAGAGCAGGTAGTAGTAGTTTTTTAACCCAAAATGATTTTAGGATGGCATATGGAAATGGTGTTTTAATATGTGCGGTTTGGAAGCAGTGCAAACTTATGTACACAACAGATTTAGTATCATGGAAAATGGCATATCTTCCGAATCGGGATGTAAATGAAACAAGAGCAGTTGTTGCGTATGGAAACGGTCATTTTATTTATGTTAATGATAAAAGTCAGTCGTATGTTTCAACTGATGGAATTAATTGGAGGCAAATGGGAGAAATTAAAACAAATTCAAGTATAAATGGTTTTGTTTATAATCCTGATGATCGTGTTTTTGTAGTGGCAATGACAGTAGGTCATTTATCTTATTATACATCAGATTATAATACATGGATACCCATACCTTCAGGAGGGATACCTAATACATATTCTACTGATAAATGTCCATTGGCATATGGAAATGGTACATATGTACTTTTTACAGAGTATGCATATTACAGTATGACATATTTAAAAGAGTTTAATGAAGGTTGGAAATCAGTTGATGTAGAATTTGCATATGGGAAGAAGAAGGAGGTTGGACATATTATAGGACATGAATTTTTTTATTCTAATAAAATAGTATACGGGAATGGTAAATTTATTTGTCCTGGAAGTTCTCGCATTTTATATTCTGAAAACGGGGTTACATGGCAGACCGCTCCACATAATTATGGAGAATTGATGCCCCATGCTCCACAGTTACTTGTTTGCTCAATAATGTATGCGAATAATTTGTTTTGGATTTTTCCTGATTATGTTTATGGACGTATTTATGTATCAAAGGATGGTTTTAAGTGGGAGCAAAAAAATATTATCGACATAGGCATTGATAGGATTAGAGGTGACTGTGTGCAAATAATTGATTAAGGGAGGTGAAGTTAATTGGTTATATATATAGATGAAAATAAAGAACCACAGGTAATTTCAACGGACATTTCGCAGATAGTAGGAAGTGTTAATGGGGTAGCACCTGATGGCAAAGGTAATGTAACTTTAACATTGGATAATTTAGCGGATGGTGATTTAAGAAAGCTAAAATCTTTTACAACAATTTATTATGGTATAGGCAGTGTAGAAAATGACAGGTTTAAAATAAATATAGACAGTTTTATTACAGAAAATATAGACAATAATATGCTGCTTATTACATATGCGCAGGATGTAGTTAATTCTACAGCGAATTATACAGGAAAGTTTATTATTAATAATGAAGAAACATATGGAGTAACTGACAATATGGGCAATAATATATCACTTCATGATATTGCAAATAATAATTATTCATTATTTGCGTTTAATGGTGAAAATTTTGTATTGCTCACAAAACAACAGCTTATAGATAGTCATGTAAGCACAGCAAAGGATATTGCTCCAACAGCCAATCAGGTACGCTGGCTGTACGAATATTTCAAGGAACAGATAGGCGATATTCCGGCTGTTCTTGATTTTATTAACAGGATGGTGGTTTAATGGGAAGCATAGCAGAAAAACTTATATATACACTTAATGCAGTAGATGATATACAGACAGCCATTAATGAATGTAAAGTGGAATGTGGTGATGATATTGCGCTTGAATATTATGGCGACAAGATAAGAGAAATAAAAAATGCAGATGGAAATAATGTAAAAGATTTTTACTTGCTTGAAAAAGTAACAGGCTGGACACAAAATGATATTTCAGTTAAAACTGTTGAAGATGTAACTGAGCCTTTGGTTGTAGGCAGTAACAGTGATTTAACATCAAGAGAATATTATACACTTGTTGGCGTCACAGGTTTTAATGAGAAAAATATTATTGCTTTGCCTGTTACTGATGTAAGCAATCAATTTGAATATTAGGAGGAATTATAAAAATGGCAGTAATAAGAAATTGTTTTTCACATACATTAGATATTAGTACGGTGACAAGAGTTAATTATACAATTACAGGATTAACCTCTGAAACTTCAACATTTGTTGCAAGTGGTGTTTCGCTTGAAGTTTCAAAGATTTTCTTAAATGATTTATATCAAACAATAATAGATGCGGGATATGCAGATGCTATAATGGATGAAGACGAATATAGTATTACAGTGTTAGGATATAAATTTTTTGTATTATGTGTTTCTACAAATGGAACATATTATCAACCTGTAGTATATATACAAGGTTATTATGTACATGCAAATCATACTCAATCAAGTAATATGCAAAATGTATATATGAATGGAGTAAATGCAAATTATATAGGCGTATATTCAATTAATGATACTACGTATTCAAATTATTCATATAATATAATAATTCGTGGAGATAACAACGGAATAGGTATATATTATGGTTCTGCAAATAATTATACCTTGCAATATCATCTTTTGCATATTCAAAAATGTACTAATTTAATGACAGGAACTGAAATATATTGTGTTGCGCCTTATCTGACAACATATGGTAATTATGTATATATCAGAGAAATAGCAGATACATATAATGGAGTGTATTGGAGTACAAATACAAATGAGATGTATCCACATACAACAGTAGGACAAAACACTGTTAGTAAATATATATGTGTGCCTCAAACCATTGTTTGTGATAATTATATGTTGAAATCTGTTATAAAAGGGAATAGAAATATATTTACAAGAGGGAAATATTATAAAATAGGCAGTGACATTTATTATTGTGAGTATATTGACAGTTCAGATGTTGGCATGGGAACAAATGAGAATGTACTATATAAAGTAAGTTAATGATACAAAGTAGCAGTAAAAATAGGTATATTAAAAATGCTGAAAAAAGCTGCACTACAAGAAAATGTTAGAGCGTATTTGAAAAATATTTTGTTCTGTTTATTTTTCAAACATGCCATTGACGCAATATTAAAAGTGATATAGAATATTATTAACCAATAAAGAGATATAAGACATTACTAAAAAATAGTATAACCCGATTTAATTAACCATACAGTTTACTGGTCTGCTTTCCTAATAGCATAGGCGTAAAATCCTCAGCGTAGCCCGCTACTCCTACGTTTTTGCACCTGTACTCTAAAAAAAGCATCCTCACCCAAAATAAGGTAATTAAATTGGATTATACTAGGATTTAAAATGTAGGGTGTTCAAAATGCAAAGGAGCTTTATAATGGGAGAGAAAGATATAGCAGAAAAGAAACTTGAGGATTATAATGATGTTTTTGCAGATATATTAAATGTATTGCTTTTTGAAGAAGATTATATAGACCAGAAAGAATTGAGTGACGGAGATACAGAATCAATATATAAAACAGAGTATTCGAATATGCGTAACCAGTATAGGGATACATCTAAATATTATAATAATGTAGGTATTGTTATATCAAAATTTGGTATAGAAAATGAATCAGAAATTGACTATGATATGCCGATAAGGATAATGGGATATGATTATGGTTCATATAGAAAACAGATTGATAACGGAAATGCAAGATATCCTGTTATAACAATTATCCTTAATTTTTCAGACAGGCGTTGGAAAAAGCCATTATGTCTTAAAGATGTTTTAGATATGCCAAAAGGCATAGAAAAATTCGTAGAGGATTATAAGATTAAAGTATTTGATATAGCATATTTATCTGATGAAACAATAAGTAAATTTAAAAGTACTTTTAAGCATGTTGCTCATTTTCTTAAAAACAGGCGTGAGCTTGACAATTATCAGCCATTGGATGAAGAAATAGAACATCTTGAGGAATTTTTGGATTTGCTAAGGATATTTACAGGTGATGAAAAATATTCAGAAATTAAAGATGGGTTATTAAAAAGGCAAAAGGAAGGACAGGTGGTAACTATGTGTACTGTTGTTGAGAAGTTTACAAATGAGGGTATAGAACAGGGGATTCTACAAGGCATAGAGCAGGGTATAGAGCAAGGCATAGAGCAAGGTATAGAGCAAGGTATACAACAAGGTATAGAGCAGGAGCAGATTCAGATTATTTTAAATATGCATAAACAAGGGTGTGATGATGTTACTATTTCTAAACTTACCGGAATATTGTTAGATAAAGTTACAGAGATATTAGAACGTGTTTGAAAAATAGAAAATGGACAGACTATTCAGTATTGAATAAAATTTAATAAACAAATTAAATCCAATTACTGGCTGGAGCACTACGCTGAATATACCAAAAACAGCAGTATGTACAGCATTGGAAGTGAAATATATTTTCTTTACATTAGTAGCATGACAATAAGGATATTCAACACTATATTGCGACAAATTTTTAATGTGTTTTGTTTGTAAACAGAAATATTTATTCACTGCTGTATAAATTTTATAATTTATGCAGCAATGAATAAATAGTATATTGGTTATTGATTTTCATTCTTTTTAATGATTATTAAAATCTTTCCATTCTCATTTTCAATTGTTCCAATAAGTTTTTCCTGTTCCAGCCATTTTAAGTTTTTACTGTCAGTAAAAATCTTTGGTTTGGTATATGTAGCTTCATTTTCTATTGTGGCACTATTTTCAATAAAAATGTGACAGGGCATATTTTTATTATCATATCCTTTTAGCATATATCGTGCAGATAAGGTGGTTATAGTATTGTCTGCTTTTATAAACTGTGTGTCAACTCCGCCATTTAAGATAGTTCCATTAAAGTAGTCTCCTTCACAATATCCATTAAACAATAACATGCGAATTGTGTAGTTTTCTGATATTACTTCGTTTGTTTCAAGTATATTAACATAAATTTTTAGTAAGTCCATTTTTAATCCTTTCATGAAATAATTATATTTCAACATTTTTTTTAAACACAATTTCATACATAAGTGCATTGCATATAGCAGCAGCTATATTGCTTCCGCCTTTTCTACCATTTGCGATTATACAAGGTATATCGGTCTGCATAATAAGTTCTTTTGCTTGAATGACATTTACGAAGCCGACTGGTACGCCTATAATAAGTTCCGGTTTAAATATCTTATCTTTATATAGTTCATATAATCTTATAAGTGCAGTTGGTGCATTTCCTATTGCAAATATAAGAGGTTCCTTAAGTGTGGCTGCTTTATCCATGCAGGCAGCGGAACGAGTGGTATTATTTTTTGCAGCATAATCAGCAATATCATTATCACTCATAAAATTATATATTTTAATGCCAAGTTTCTTGGCAGCTTTTTTATTAATGCCTGACTGTGCCATTTTGGTATCAGTTACAATGCATGTTCCATTTTTTAGAAGTTCTATAGCTTTTGGTATAACATTATCTGAAAAATACATATTATTTGCGTAATCAAAGTCAGCAGATGTATGAATCACACGTTTGATTACAGGTAACTGTTCTTTATCTAAAGTGATATTAAGTTTTTTGAGTTCATTGGAAATTATATCCATACTCCTTTTTTCGATTTCTGTGGGTGTAACTTTTTCTATTAATATTTTCATAACATAACCTCATTTTTGTATTTTGAATTTTTAAAACTCTATACCAGCCCTTGCAGGTACTTTTTTATCATAAGGGTGTTTTATCTTTTTTATTTCTGATACATAATCTGCAAGTAATATAATGTCATCAGAGGGTTTTCTGCCTGTCAGTACCACTTCAAGATTTTCAGGCTTATTTTTGAGGAAAGAAATAAGTTTTTCATGTGGTATAAGACCAGAATTATCAGCAGCAATAATTTCGTCAAGGACAAGGAGTTTAAATTTGTTTGATTTTGATACAGCAATTTCTATTGTTTTGTTTAAGTGACTGCTAAAATGTGCTTTGGCGAGCTTTTTTATTTCTGGCGTCATGGAGCGTGTAAATCCAAAGTTTTTGCCTGATGCAAGAAATGTGATATTGTCAATTTTACTTAAAATATTTATTTCACTTGATTTATCATCTTTAAGGAATTGTGTAAAAAGGACATTTCCGCCATTTCCGGCGAATCTTATGCTAAGTCCTATTGCTGCTGTAGTTTTTCCTTTTCCTTCACCTGTATAAATATGAATTAATCCTTGTTTACTGACCAAATTTCTGCCTCCTGCTTGCAATAATTTATAAAACACATTAGAATAAGTATATATATTATTTTGAATTTATGCAAGAATATTTGTTTTGTTAATAGAATGAGTTGTTTATATTGTCTGTAGTGGTATTATTGGAAAATGCAAAAACAGCATTTTTCATAGATTGTTTGTGCCGCCGCAGGAGGAGTATTTGAAAGTGTGAGAAAATGGCGAAATGTATTATGATTCAGGGAACTATGTCAAATGCAGGAAAGAGTCTGATTGCTGCAGGACTATGTCGTATATTTGCAAGGGCAGGATATAAGGTTTGTCCTTTTAAGTCACAGAATATGGCTTTGAATTCATTTATTACAAAGGAAGGATTTGAGATGGGACGTGCACAGGTGGTACAGGCAGAAGCAGCAGGTATTGAACCTGATGTGCGTATGAATCCTATATTGCTAAAACCCACAAGTGAAATGGGTTCACAGGTAATTGTGAATGGCAGGGTGATAGGAAATATGAAGGCAAAGGATTATTTTGAATATAAAGTTAAGTTAATACCTGATATTATGAAGTCATATGATTATCTTGATAAGAATTATGATATAATTGTGATAGAAGGTGCCGGAAGCCCTGCTGAAATTAATCTTAAGGAAAATGATATAGTGAATATGGGACTTGCAAAAATGGTTGATGCACCTGTTTTGCTTGTTGGTGATATTGACAGGGGAGGAGTATTTGCACAGCTTTATGGTACTGTTGCTCTTCTTGAAGAGGAGGAGAGGAAGCGTATTAGGGGGCTTATTATTAACAAATTTAGGGGAGACAGAACTATTCTTGAGCCAGGGATAACTATGCTTGAAGATAGATGCAAAATGCCGGTAGTAGGAGTTGTGCCATATGAAATGTTTGATATAGATGATGAGGACAGTCTTTCAGAGAGGCTTGAAAGAAGCGGAGGCAAAGGTATTATTGATATAGCAATAATAAGGCTTCCAAGAATTTCTAATTTTACGGATTTTAATGTATTTGAAAGTATTAAAGGGGTGTCAGTAAGGTATGTTAGTAAAGTCAGTGAACTTGGACAGCCTGATATGATTGTTATACCCGGAAGTAAAAATACAATAAGTGATTTGCTTTGGATTAGGGAAAACGGACTTGAAGCAGCGGTAAAAAAGGCTGCGGATAAAGATTGTGTTATATTTGGAATATGTGGAGGTTATCAAATGCTTGGCAGGAGTATAAGTGACACATACTGCAGTGAAGAGGGCGGCAGTGTAAGGGGAATGGAGTTCCTTGATATTGACACAACATTTCAAAAGGAAAAAAAGACAGTTCAGACAGAGGGAGTGTTTGGAGATATAGGCGGAATATTTAAAGTTCTTTCAGGTTCTTTTTATAAAGGTTATGAAATTCATATGGGTATGGATAATGTATCATCAGATATATATTGGAAGGCTGGAAGCAATATTTATGGATCATATATTCATGGACTTTTTGATAATGGAGATATAGCTTATAAAATGGTAAAGGCACTTGCAGATAAGAAGGGTGTTTCAATTAATATAAATGAAGCTAATAATACTTTTTATAATTACCAGAATTATAAGGACAGGCAGTATGATAAACTTGCCAATGTAATGCGTGAAAATATGGATATGGAAAGTATATATAATATATTGTAATACATTATAAAGAGTTGTAAAGTATATATAGCAGACGCATTAAATAAATACGTTTACTATAGTATACTTTTATATGTGTAAAAGAAATGAGGGGATATTGTGACTAAAGAAGAATTATTTAAGATAAAGATTGATAAACCTGACAGCAATGCATATGATGCAGCATGCAGGCATTGGGATGGTATAGCCAAACCACTTGACGGGCTTGGAAAGCTTGAAGATATGGTTAAAAAAATTGCTGCTGTTGCAGGAAACGCTGATGTTGATATAAGTAAGAAGGCTGTTATTATTATGTGTGCTGATAATGGTATTATAGAGGAAGGTGTAAGCCAGTCAGGATGTGATGTTACAGCTATAGTTTCAGCTAATATGGCTAAGGGAATTGCAAGTGTCTGCCGTATGGCAAAGATTGCCGGTGCTGATTGTTTTCCTGTTAATATTGGGATAAAATTT
Organism: uncultured Lachnoclostridium sp.; assembly: GCA_947178155.1. Lineage (GTDB taxonomy): Bacteria > Bacillota > Clostridia > Lachnospirales > Lachnospiraceae > Butyribacter. The sequence goes on along the minus strand of CAMWXG010000017.1, from coordinate 790 downwards.
GATATAGAGGAAGATAACTTAATTGACAGAAGGATATCAAGGGGTACTAAGAATTTTCTAAAAGAACCTGCAATGACTGAAAATGAAGTATTAGACGCTTTTATTGCAGGGATTGATATTGTAAGAGGGCTTAAAGGTAAAGGCTATAATATTATTGCAACAGGAGAAATGGGAATAGGAAATACTACTACAAGCAGCACAATTGCGAGCGTACTTCTTAATAAGTCTGTGAGAAGTGTAACTGGTTCAGGTGCAGGACTTGACAATGAGGGAATAGAGAATAAAATTAATGTAATTGAACATGCAATTAAAAGGTATAATTTTGATAAATTTGGTGCAGTTATACATAGTGGACAAAAGCCTGACATTAAAAAATCTTATGTGTGGGAAATTTTAAGATGTGTTGGAGGGCTTGATATAGCAGGACTTTGTGGAGTATTTGCAGGAGGAGCGATATATCATATACCTGTTGTAATAGATGGTGTGATATCAGCAGTTGCAGCGCTTGTAGCTGAGAAACTTTTAAATGGATGCCGAAATTATATGCTGCCATCACATGCCGGACGTGAGCCTGCCTGCAGAGAAATATTAAATGAACTTGACCTTGTGCCAGTTATAGATGCAGACCTTGCACTTGGTGAGGGTACAGGGGCGGTACTCTTATTTCCAATGCTTGATATGGCAATGGAGGTTTACAGGGAAAACACTACATTTAATGATATAAATATAGGGCAGTATGTAAGATATGATAAATAATATATCAAAACAAATTATAATGCAGCATATAAAG
>CAMWXG010000016.1 GCA_947178155.1 uncultured Lachnoclostridium sp. | reverse complement strand
ATGCGGTGGCATTGTTGACTGACGACAACGCGGTACTGGCACAAAGAGCAGGTACCTATTGCTCAATTATTAATGCAACAATGTACTAGCCTCTCTCATCCTCCAAAAATTCCACAGTCTTAAAATGATGAGGCATATACCTTGCCAGATATTTCTTCATAAACCCATCAATTTCTCCCATAACACTATCAGAAACATTAAAACTATAGAGTTTCTGCGGGCTGCTTGCAAGTATATACTGCAACGCATATCTTGCATCACCACTAAGGCTTATATGATTAGCGTCATGCAAATTTTTATCTTTTGCAATGCAGTCAGCGCATATAAGCCCACCTTCCTTAAAATACACATCATATGCATCTTTATTTTTACACCTCAGACATTCAAACAGCTCTATGCCCTCTCCCTGTATAGTCAAAAGGCGCATCTCAAAAATTCTTCGTATAAGTTTATTTTTAACCTTTTTAGCCTGAAGTGCTCTAAATGTTATGTACAAAAGTATAATTTCATTATCTGCCTCGACATTTTCACGCGAATGATAGCGCACAACATCAGTAAAATAAGAAGCATAACATAAACCATCATAATCATCTGCAAGATTACCAAAATAATTACTAATAACACCAGATTTAAGTGTGTATGAATTTCTTCCCTCATAAACCTGAAATTCTCCAAAAGTAAATGGAATTGTACATGCAGACAGGGTGCTGTTTGGTTTTCTGGCACCCTGTGCAAATACTGATATTCTTCCGCGTTCCCTTGTAAGTATCTCCACCCTCTTATCGTACTCTTTCATCGGAGATGCAATTAATATCATTCCTGTCAGTATAACAGTCTCGCTTATCATTCTTACCACTCCTGTCAGTCACATTGCCGGCATTACTACGGTATTCCAAGTAATCCTCAATCTTGCCTGTCATAGCAAATATGTTCCACTGTTCATTATCACTCATACCGTCACCATACCTTTCCCAGATTTAATATTATATCTGTACAATAATATGGTGGCTGATAATAAAAAACAATATTCTGGTATCTTCTGTCAAGTATCTAAATTCTTGTCATATCCATAATTCTTAATTAAATAGTCACTGTCCCGCCAATCTTTTTTCACTTTAACCCAGAGTTTTAGATTTACTTTGCAATCAAGCAAAGCTTCTATATCCTTACGCGCATCTGTACCGATTTTTTTAAGCATACTGCCCTGTTTTCCTATAATTATCCCCTTATGCGAACTTCTCTCACAAATAATAACAGCATCAATATCAATAAGATTGCCACCTTTTCGCTCTTTCATCACTTCTATTGCAACTGCAATGCCATGAGGCACTTCATCACTTAAATTCCTTAGAGCTTTTTCACGTACAAGCTCTGCTACAATCTGACGCTCTGGCTGGTCTGTTATGGTATCTTCATCATAATAGCATGGTCCTTCCGGCAGATACTTAATTACTGTTGACATAAGGTCATCTGTATTTTCGCCCTTTAATGCTGATACAGGTACAATCTCTGCAAACTCTGCCACATCTTTGTATGCATTTATAAACGTAAGTATCTCTGCTTTGTTTACAGTGTCAATCTTATTAATTACAAGTATTACAGGTGTATCCACATTTTTAAGCTTTTCAACAATATGACGCTCTCCTGCCCCAATAAATGTAGTTGGCTCAACAATCCACATTATAACATCTACTTCTTTAAGCGTCCTTTCTGCAACAGACACCATATACTCCCCAAGCTTATTTTTAGCCTTATGTATGCCAGGAGTGTCAAGGAATATGACCTGCCCCTCCTTAGCTGTATATATTGTCTGAATACGGTTTCTTGTTGTCTGAGGCTTATTTGAAGTTATTGCTATCTTCTGTCCTATAAGCCTGTTCATAAGTGTAGACTTTCCTACATTTGGTCTTCCTATAAGTGTTACAAAACCTGACTTAAATTTAGCCATATAAAATCCTCATTTCATTTTTATACATCACACATATTGGCTAAGCCAATGAATTCTGCACTCCCCACCTTGCGCTATATTTGCTCCAAATTTAGTCAATGCCGCCCATTGCTTATGCCTACTCAATTGAGCCAAATCTCCCACAAAGTGTGAAGCACATCTTGCAAAAAACACCTTTCAAACACGCTCTAAGACAAAATATTTATCTCATCAAATAAGCCTGCTTCATCATTAACATGTTTTTCGTTGCCTATTACACATATATTGTCATCTGATACCGCCCTGCGTATAGCACCTGCTGCATCATGTATATCATCAATACTGCATGAAAGTATGCTATCTCTTTCTTTCTGAAGCACTTCATAGCTTACACGGCTAAAATATAAACTCATAGAACGTGTTCCTTTCATATTTGGTGTACGAGGTGTGTCAATATTGCTTATTGTCCCAATAATAATTTTTGTAATCTCACGTTCATCATCAAAGTAATTTTCAAGATAATCAGCTGCTTTTCTGTATACATCAAGTGTAGAAGTAATATTTGGATCTCTGTATGAAGCGAAATACCATTCCTTCTCACGGTTAAAGTTACAGCTTACACCATATGCACCGCCCTTAACACGCACCTGGTTCCACAGGTAATCACAGTTAAGAAGATGCTGAACCACCTTTAATGTACCCATATTTACATTATCTGCACCTTCAAATGAACCACCAAGCGCAACATACTGTATCTGTGCAGGTGTAGTAAATGCCTCTTTGTCCTTTTTTACATTAGGCGTATATTTATCCAAAACATCTAACAAATTGCTATTATCTGTATTTTCAAATGCTTCAAGCTCTTTTATAAATTCAGGCATACAAGCCTCTAATTCCTGTAAATCACTATCAGAACCAGTGCAGGAAATAATCATATTTTCCTTCTTAAATATCTCCTTTACAAGTGCGCCACACCCAGCCTTAAGCCTTTCCTTTTCCTCATCAAAATGCTCATCAAGCTGCACAAGATAGTTATAATATCCTATTCCAACTGAATAATCATGAAGCCATGCACTCTCTGAATTGCATGCCTTTACACGATTGGCAGCCGCCTGATGCCCTGATGCCATAAGACGCTCTTTAAGTCTTGAACGGCTTTCTGCCACTACCTCTTTCAAATGTTTTTCATCTGTAAATATCGTCTTAAATGCCATCTCAGCAAGCAGATTAATTGCATGTTTTACGCGACTTGTAAGAACCTTTGTACGCAGCTCAAATTTTAACTCATATTCATTACACTTACCCATGTGTGTATAAATATCAATATCTGCTGCAATACCACCCGTATAAAAATTGGTCAGCATATCAAACTCATTGTAACTGTGATCCTCAGTATCCATATAACCAAGAAGGGTTGAAAGAAAACTCATCTGAGGCACATACTCCCTAAGATGCGGTACATCAAAGAAAAGATTTAAATATATAATGTCATTTGTTACTATATCATGATGAACAGCATCAATACCACATATCTTCGTTTCCGTATTATAAAAAGGCTCTACTTCTTTTTTAATGTCCTCCCTCTTAAGCATAGGTATCTTTTCAAGCTCTTCCTTAGCAGAAGGCTGTGCCTGATAAGCCTTAAGCGCCTTTGTATCTGCAATAAGTTTCTCTAACTCTTCATCTGAAAGCCCTGCCTTATACTCTGCAAGCCTGTCACTAATCTCTTGCTCATTCTTAATTACAAGCCCTTTGTCAGGAATCATCTCAACAAGGATTTCATGTGTATTGTCAAGCAGATACTTTTTAATAAGCTGCTCAAAATAATCAGTTTCAAGCTGTCTTCTTAAAAATTTATAACACTCCTCATAGCGCAACGCTTCATAAGGCACATTATCATCATAAAGCCATGTATTAAAAGTTCTTATACCATATAAAAGTCCTTTTGGGAATGAACCAAAATCAGCTTCGCGCTCTCTAAATTCCATTCCGTTAATAGCAGCCTCAAGAGCCTTCTTATCAATTCCATTCTCTACAACATCTTCAAGTGTTTCTCTTATTACTTTATAAAATCTATCTTTATCGCCCGCCTTGGCATTTTTCGTTGTAATGGCAAAATAACTTTGTCGCAGTATGTCACAAAAATCAACATCAATATCTGTACCTATACCTGCATCAAGAAGCGCCTGTTTAAGTTTTGCCCCTGGCATCTCAACAAGTACATATGAAATCAACTCAAAAGCACGACATACATTTCTGTCCATTGTAATATCCATAGCCGCTGCAAATGCATAATATGTCTTTTCACTGCAGTCTGCATCCATTGCAACTGCATAATTTGTAGACAATGACTTTATACTCTCAAAACTTTTCTGTATGCCAATCTCAGAATCTACATCTATAGCCGGAAAATCCTTAAGATAGTTTTCGTCAATCCATGTAAGTCTTTCTTCAATATCCATATCACCATATAAATATATATAACTGTTTGAAGGATGATAATATGTCCTGTGAAAATCAAGATAATCCTCATATGTTAAATCAGGAATACACTTTGGATCTCCACCTGCTTCCTGTGCATATGTCGTATCAGGAAAAAGACTCTTCATGATAAAGCGCTCAAGAACTCCTTCTTCTGAAGAAAATGCACCTTTCATCTCATTATATACAACACCATTATAAATAACAGGAGACTCCTTATCTTCAAGTTCATAATGCCATCCCTCCTGCTTAAATATCTCTTCATATTTGTAAATATTAGGATAAAATACTGCATCCATATATACATTCATAAGATTTTCAAAATCCTTGTCGTTACAGCTTGCAACAGGATACATCGTCTTATCAGGATAAGTAGTTGCATTCAGATAAGTATTTAAAGAACCCTTTACAAGCTCTACAAATGGATCTTTTACCGGAAATTTCTTTGAACCGCATAAAACAGTATGTTCAATAATATGTGGAACTCCTTTTTCATCTTTCGGTGGTGTACGAAAACCTATATTAAACACCTTATTGTCATCTTTATTGCTGAATACAAGCAGCCTCGCTTTACTTAAGTTATGTCTTAATGTAAGCACTAAACTATCAGTTTCCTTTAAATATTCAGAATTTTCCAAAGTATATGCCTTTGGAACAGACACCTCATCTACACTTTTAATACTTTTAGCCATTATTTCCCTCCACTTTTCATTATTTATATTATTATATTTTTCCGCTTTCTCTAAACTTTAAACACCCATCTGTTACATCTTATAACAATAACAGATGGGAATTTATCTACGAATACTTTTTATAACCTGGATGTTTTCCTGTAAGACCATACCGACTTCTCATGTCTACAAGCCTGTCAATATCTGCTCTATTAAGCTCCTCTGCACCACCCAGCAGATGTGTTATAAGACTCACCTTAGCAAAATGTTCAAGAGTTTCCATACGATAATATGCTGTAACTAAATCAACACCCACCGCAAGCGCCCCATGATTTTTAAGAAGCATTGCATCATGTTCGTCAAGATATGGTGCTATAGCTTCGCAAACTTCATCTGTAGATGGAGTACCATAAGGAGTAACTGGCACAGAGCCTATTTCTAAAACAGTTTCAATCATACAATATTCATCAAGTGGTTTGCCCGCCGCCGCATAACCAGTCGCAAAAGGAGGATGTGCATGAACAACAGCTCCTATATCATCACGTTCTTCATAGCATTTCAGATGCATCTTTATCTCTGAAGAAGGCCTGTACTCGCCAAACCCATCAATTATCTCTGCATTACTGTCAATATGCACAATCTTTTCCGGTGTCACAAAACTCTTGCTCATGCCTGTAGGCGTTGTAAGAAATGTGCCATCTGGAAGCTTAACTGACACATTGCCATCGTTTGCCGCTGCCCAGCCGAGCTGCCACATCTTTTGACATATGTCGCATATCTGCTGTCTTAACTCCATATAAACTAATCCAATCATAATCAGCTATCCTTTTTCTGTTAAATATTTACAAGAACTTCTTATTGCTGTTGAGAATATATTGTATACTTATTCTTACCTGTTTTCTTTGAATTGTACAATGCTTCATCTGCACGTCTGTACAACGCCTCAAAATCTGTTCCATGCATAGGTGCAATCGAAATACCCACACTGCTTGAAATTTTTACAGTTGATGCACCATCTGTATATGAGCGACGATTTACTTCGCATATTTTCTCTGCTTTCTTAATGACATATTCACGAAGGCTTACTTCATCAAATGCATCATACCATAAACACACAACAAATTCATCACCGCCAAGCCTGCCTACAAGTGAATTACTGTGGAATATCTCCGACAAAAACTTAGCTGTGTCAGATATTGCTGTATCTCCATATATATGTCCAAGAGTGTCATTCACACTTTTAAAATTATCTAAATCTACCATATAAAATATATAGTATCTGTTCTCAACATCATTTTTAATAACTTCTGCTATTTTCGACTCTACCGTCTTTTTATTAAGTACTCCCGTAAGGAGGTCATTCTCTGCCCTTTGTGTAAGATTTTTCTCTGTAGATATCTGGTTGTCTGCATTGACAATCCTGCCTACAAAGCGCTGTACTTTTCCTTTTTTTTCATTAATCATTGTACCTGTTATTCGATACCATCTGTAATTGCCTTCAGGATCGGCAACCCTTATCTCTGATGAAAATTTATCATCAGGATTATCAAAAAATTTATGAAGCCTTCCCCTTATAGAAGCATCATCTTCATGTACAACATCATATACATCATATACAGCTTCTCCAACAAGTGTCTTAAACTCACGTCCAAAAAGGCTTTCGAAATCACCATGAACTTCTATCCTCTTCTTAGGATAAATTAAGTAATCAAATACTATTGCATTTTCCAGCTTATCAAGTATATTATAATTATTAAGAAGTTTAATTGTTATTAATCTATTTACAATAAAATATATCAGCACCAAAAAAATCACAAAAATATCTGCTGCAAGCACCCTTATAAGATTTAATGCATTGCTTGACAAAATCTCATCGTCACTTTTAGCACTGTCACTTTCTGACATATATATAATATAACCATCACTAAACTCTATAGGTATCGCTGTTGCTATGTAACTCTTACGGTCATGCCTGTACTCAAAAAAAATCTCCTCTTGTTTGCGAATACTGTATTGTATATCATCAATACCAATTCCCGGACTGGTTATGCCACAGTTCTTAAGATATGCCAGATAACTTACTCCCCCTCTGCCATACACATCTTCCATATTACTGCTGCCATACATAATCCTTCCCTTACTGTTCATTACAGCTATACACTTATCCTCACCAGAGTCTATATGCTCAATATAATCGCTAAGTGTACTGCTTAAAAACGATGCCACAAGAACAAAATGAATATTATCATCTTTATCCCTAACAGGTGAGAATACTCTTAATTCCTTATTAGCATTATTGCCAATAGCCATATTATCTGAAATTGCACTTTGTCCACCAACTGCTGATTTAAAACCAATGTCATCTGTAATCTTATCAGTATTGCATCTGCCATATATAAGAGTCCCTTCTGTATCAACTAATGAGATATTATCAAAAAGGGCTCTTTCTGTTGCAATCTTTTCAGATACAATCTCATTATTACTTATATCAACATCAGATATAACATCTGCAAGCAGTTCAAGTGAAGTAATACGGCTTTTAAATAAATCTTCTATATATCCAGATACAAATCTGGCATTTCCCTGCTGTATGCCCCTTTTTACCTCCCATGCCGATTCCTTCACATTATCAAAATAATTAGAAAAAATAGCAATAATAAGTATAACTGATATACCCACTATGAGATAGCATACTTTTGAAAAATTTATTTTAACATTTTTCATGATTCTCTCCCATTCTCTACTTTGAGCCATTTGATGTATACACCACTGCCATAATCATAATCAGTATATCACTTTTGTACATATATTGCCACTTTTTTTTATATTTATATATTATTTTTTATAAAATTTTTATGCATCTACAAAATTTTATTTAAAAAATGCAAAATTTTCATATATTTTATGAGTAAACTTTGCGGCATTTTGATGAGGTTGATTTCATTAACCGTGAGTATAAATAGCGCTTACCATCTCCGAAACATATTCATATATATGGTCACCTGCCCGCTCGCCATACTGTGCTGCGATTTTAACTATTGCGCTTCCGATAATTGCGCCATCTGCTATCTGTGTATATTTCGCAACCTGTTCTTTTTTATTAATTCCAAATCCCACAGCTATTGGTACGTCTGTAACTTCCTTAATGCTTTTTACTATAGATTCCACATCTGTCTTAATCTCACTTCTCACACCAGTAACACCCATAGATGATACTACATATATAAAACCTTGTGCCTCTTTAGCAATCATCTGAATCCGCTGTTCTGAAGTTGGTGCAATAAGCGAAATCATATCAACCCCATATTTTGAAGAAATATCTGAAAGTTCATGCTTTTCCTCAAACGGAATATCCGGTATAATAAGACCATCTATACCTACATCTCTACATTTTCCGCAAAACCTTTCATAGCCATACTTAAAAAGTGTGTTAGCATATGCAAGAAATACCAGTGGTATCTGCGTCTTTTGGCGTAGCGACTTCACCATATCAAAAATTTTATCTGTAGTGCATCCTGCCTTAAGCGCTCTTATATTAGCATCTTGTATTACAGGTCCCTCGGCTATTGGATCAGAAAAAGGTATTCCAAGCTCTACAAGTGATGCTCCCGCTCTCTCCATTTCAAGTACAAATTCTTCTGTTTTATCAAGACTTGGATCACCAGCAGTCACAAATCCGATAAAGGCTTTTTTATTATCAAATGCATCTTTTATTCTACTCATGTAAATCAATCCCCCTGTATCTTGCAATAGCTGCCACATCTTTATCTCCACGCCCTGAAAGACAACATATAATTATCTTATCCTTACCCATCTTAGGCGCTATCTTCATAAGATGTGCTACAGCATGTGAACTTTCAATAGCTGCTATAATTCCCTCTTCTTTAGCTATATACTCAAACGCCTGTACTGCTTCTTCATCTGTCACAGGCACATATTGTGCTCTGCCGATATCCTTTAAATAAGCATGTTCAGGACCTACTCCCGGATAATCAAGCCCTGCTGATATTGAATATACCGGAGCTATCTGTCCATACTCATCCTGACAGAAATATGACTTCATACCATGAAATATTCCTTCCATTCCAACTGCCATAGTAGCTGCAGTCTTATCAGTGTCTACTCCATGACCAGCCGCCTCACATCCTATAAGTGCGACATCTTTATCATTTATAAATTCATAAAACATTCCCATAGAATTACTTCCACCACCAACACATGCCATAACAACATCAGGAAGTCTTCCCTCTTTCTCAATTATCTGTTCCCTTGCCTCTCTGCTTATAACACTCTGAAAATCCCTTACTATCATAGGAAACGGATGTGGTCCCATAACAGAGCCAAGCACATATAGTGTATCATCAACTCTTGATGTCCACTCCCTCATACACTCATTAACAGCATCTTTAAGAGTCATTGTACCACTCTCAACAGGATGTACCTTAGCCCCCAAAAGCTCCATCCTGTATACATTGAGCGCCTGCCTTACAGTATCCTCTTTTCCCATATATATTTCACATTCAAGGTCAAGAAGCGCTGCAGCAGTTGCAGTTGCTACACCATGCTGCCCTGCTCCCGTCTCTGCTATAATCCTTGTCTTTCCCATCTTCTTTGCAAGAAGTGCCTGACCAAGCACATTATTAATCTTATGCGAACCTGTATGATTTAAATCCTCACGTTTAAAATAAATTTTTGCTCCGCCCAGATCTCTTGTCATCTTTTCTGCATAGTAAAGAAGCGATGGCCTTCCTGCATATTCCCTTAAAAGCGTATCAAGCTCATCATTAAAATTCTTATCCTTCTTATAAAATTCATATGATTCTTCCAATTTATTTATCTCATTCATAAGCGTTTCCGGCACATACTGCCCGCCATGAATACCATATCTTCCTTTACTCATAATCTACCTCATTTCTGCTTAATTTCTAAATAATCTACTCGCACTTGACCACATCCATAAAAAGCTTCATTTTCTCATAATCTTTAAACCCATCTGTTTCAAGACTGCTGCTAACATCTACTGCGTACGGATTTACCCTATTTACAGCATCAGATACATTATCCACTGAAATACCACCTGCAAGGAAAAACCGCTTTTTAATATTCCTTATAAGTGTCCAGTCAAATGTTATGCCATTGCCTCCCGCACCTACATCTGAATATGCATCAAGTAAAAGATAATCGCTCTCATATTCCACAGCACGTTTTATATCTTTACCATCCTTTACTCTGACAGCCTTTATAATATTATTCCCTGTTCCTATCTTATCCTTTAGCTTTCTTATATAAACATTATCCTCATTGCCATGAAGTTGTACTAAATCAATTACTCCTTTTTTTAACATATCCTCTATCAGCTCTATAGGCTGGTCAATAAAAACTCCAACCTTTTTAATATCATCATTAAGCATCATGGCAAAATCTGCTGCCTGCTTAACGGTTATTGTCCTTTTATATCCCTCTGCCAATATAAAGCCTATATAATCGGGCTTTAATATATTAACATATTCTATATCTATAAGCCTTCTAAGACCACATATTTTTACCTTTATTTTAAATCACTCCCCTTTTTAAGCGCTCTTAATGTATCTACTCTGCTCTCTCCTGCCCGCATCATGGTTTCACCAACCAAAACTGCATCAACTTTATTTTGGGAAAGACGCACTATATCATCAGCAGAAGATATTCCGCTTTCTGATACAAACAACTTATCCGAAGGCACAAAAGGACGCAAACGTATGCTATTATTTATATCAACTGTAAATGTTTTTAAATCTCGATTATTAACTCCTATAAGTCTTGCCCCCGACTTAATGCCTCTCTCTACTTCGCTTTCATCATGAGCTTCCACAAGTGCAGTAAGCCCTAAACTGTCTGCAAGTTCAAAATAAGCCTTAAGCTCTCTGTCATCAAGAATTGCACATATAAGTAAAACCGCATCCGCTCCTATAACCTTAGCCTGATATATCATATACTCATCTATAGTAAAATCCTTTCTTATTATAGGTATAGATACATTCTTTCTAATCTCATGCAAATAGTCATCTGAACCCATAAAATATAAAGGTTCTGTAAGAACAGATATCGCAGCAGCTCCGCCAAGTTCATACTCCTTAGCAATCTGTATATATGGAAAATCCTTCGCAATAACTCCCTTTGACGGCGATGCCTTCTTAACTTCACATATAAAAGATATGCCCTCCTGCCTCACAGCTCTTTCAAAAGGAAAACCTGTATTTTTATTTAGCAAAAGAGCTTCCTTCTTAAGTTCATCAATAGATTTGGCCTTCTTCTCTAAAGCTATACGCTCTTTTGTCTTTTCTGCTATTTCATTTAAAATATTTACATTTCCTTCCATCTTATAATCATTCACTTCCTTTTCACTAACAAACTTTCACCTATTTGTAGCCTTTACAAACTCTTCAAACTTTGCCTTTGCCTTTCCACTTTCTACTATCTCCCTTGCCTTTTCAATGCCTTCCTCCATAGTGATGTCATCTGATACAAGATAAATAGCAGCACCTGCATTAATAAGAACAGCATCTAGCTTAGAACCTTTTTTACCATCAAGAATATCACGCACTATAGCAGCATTTTCTTCTGGTGTACCTCCTACAAGGTCAGATTTTTCACAGCGTTTAAAACCAAATTGCTCTGGCATAATCTCATATGTTTTAAATTCCCCACCTCTGTATTCACATATCTTTGTAGGTGCACTCATTGAAATTTCATCAATACAGTCCATTCCATACACAACCATTATTCTATCAAGTCCAAGATTTTTAAGTACATGCGCCTGTGATTCTACAAGACTTTCATCATATACACCAAGAAGCTGCATATTCGCTTTTGCCGGATTGGAAAGAGGTCCAAGTATATTAAATATAGTTCTAATTCCAATTTCTTTACGTACGCTGCCGACAAATCTCATAGCAGGATGATATTTCTGTGCAAAAAGAAAACATAAATTTGTTTCATCAAGTACCTTCTCATTCTCCTCAGGCTCATTATCAATCTTTACTCCAAGAGCTTCAAGACAATCAGCAGTACCACACTTGCTTGACGCCGCCCTGTTTCCATGTTTTGTTATACGTATGCCTGCTGCAGCAGAAACAATAGCTGCAAGTGTTGAAATGTTAAAAGTATTTGACTTATCTCCGCCTGTGCCTACAATTTCAAGCGACGGCTTATCATTTCTAAATGGTGCACACTTAGAACTCATAACCTTTGCCGCAGTTGTAATCTCATCAATGGTTTCACCTTTAATGGCAAGTGCCGTCAGAAAAGATGCTTTTTGTGCATCAGTAGCTTCACCTGTCATAATCTCTTCCATGACCTGCTCCATTATATCAGAAGTCAAATCTTCACCTTTTATTAAAATGCTAATAGCTTCCTTTATCATACTTTTAACCTGCCTTTCGTCAAATTATATAGATAAAAAGTTTTTAATCATTATTATACCTGTTTTGGTCATTATTGATTCTGGATGAAACTGCACACCATATATATCATAATTGTTGTGTTTTACTGCCATAACCTCGTCATCATCTGTAACCGCTGTAATCTTAAGTTCATCAGGAATTGTTTCTTTTAAAGCTATAAGCGAATGATATCTTGCAACTTCTACTTTATCTTCTATTCCATTAAAAATGCCACATGATGTATCAATATTTATAAACGACTTCTTACCATGCATAAGTCTTTTTGCATGTGATATGACTGCTCCAAATGCTTCACATATCGCCTGATGCCCAAGACATACACCAAGAATCGGGACTTTTCCTTTAAAATACAGGACTGCTTCTTCACATATCCCCGCATCACCTGGCTTTCCAGGCCCTGGCGATAATATTATATGTGTTGGCTTAAGCTCTTCTATTTCTTTAACCGACATCTCGTCATTCCTTATAACTTTAATATCTGGATTCACCGTTCCAATAAGCTGATAAAGATTGTAAGAAAAACTATCATAATTATCTATAAGAATTATCATACTACATCACCTCCTGCCCTTTATTTACTGCATCCATTACAGCCACCGCTTTATTAATACACTCTCTGTACTCATTTTCAGGTATACTGTCAGCTACTATTCCTGCACCTGTTCTTACAAATACTTTGCCATTTTTCTTAAATGCAGTTCTTATTGCTATACATGTATCCATATTTCCGGTAAAATCTATATATCCTATAGCACCACCATATATACCTCTTTTATTATTCTCAAGCTCATTGATAATCTCCATTGCCCTAATCTTGGGCGCACCTGAAAGTGTTCCAGCCGGAAGAACAGCATCTATTGCATCAAGACTGCATTTTTCGTCACTTATAATACCTTTAACAGTGGAACCTATATGCATTACATGCGAATATCTAAGTATATCCATATAGCGCTCAACCTCAACTGTACCAAATTTACTTATCTTTCCTATGTCATTTCTTCCAAGGTCTACTAGCATATTATGCTCTGCAAGCTCCTTTTCATCAGCAAGCAATCCTCTTTCCAATTCTTCATCCTCTTTAATATCCTTCCCCCTTGGTCTTGTTCCCGCAAGAGGAAATGTATATAATGTACCATTTTCAAGCTTTACAAGCGTTTCCGGTGATGCCCCTGCTACCTCTATATCATCACTGCTAAAATAAAACATATATGGTGAAGGATTTATAGTTCTTAAATACCTGTATGCATTTAGAAGGCTGCCCTCATAATCAGCTTCAAGCCTGTTAGATAAAACAACTTGAAATATATCACCCTCATATATATATTTCTTTGCCTTTTCTACCATACTGCAATACTGTTCTTTTGTAAAAAGCGGTCTGAAATCAGAAGTGATTTTTCCCGGAACTATATCTATCGGTTTCCCATTTTGTATAAGGGATATTATATTTTCTATCTCCTCTTTACATCTTAAATACTCACTATCAAGATTATCAGTATATGCATTTACAATTATTACTATCTTCTGGTGCAGATTATCAAAGGCAATCACCTTGTCAAAAAGCATTAAATCCACATCCTTAAATCCCTCATTATCTTCTGCATCAAGATTAAGCTTTTTCTCGCTGTATTTAACATAATCATACGAAAAATATCCAACAAGACCTCCTGTAAATGTTGGAAGTCCTTCAACTTTAGGACTTGTATATTCTTGTAAAATCTCCTTAATACGTTCCATAGGATGGTCTACGTTAATAACCTCTTCATTATCGTTTCTTATAGTCATAACACCATTGGTACATGTAATCTCAAGTTTTGGGGAATACCCAAGAAAAGTATATCTGCCCCACTTCTCCTGATTCTCAACACTTTCCAGCATATAGCAATGACGGCTTATACCCTTAAGTATACGAAGCACCTGTATTGGAGTAGTGATATCAGACATAATCTCCATACTTATTGGTACTACTTTATAACCATTTGATAACTCTCTTGCTTCTTCTAAACTAATCATAAAAACCTCCTACATTTCCTGCAAACCAAAAAAGCCCCTGACTATCACTATATAAAGCGATAGTCAGGGACGGATAATCAATCACCGCGGTGCCACCCTGCTTTATGACTGTCATGTGCGCACGACAACCATACTCTTTGCGAAATACCAACATATTCCCGGCAACTAACGTATGCCCTACGTCGCAGAATACTCAAAAATATACATTTTCTTTGACTGCGCCCTCTGTGGTCCATTTAATGAACTGTTACTGCAGGGTTTCCAGCAATGCCCCGCTCTCTGTAAGCACATATTTCATTTTTATCTCCACTTCATCGGTTTGCTTCAATATTTAATTTATCTATAAAATATTAACCTGTTCTTAAGTATACACCTATTTAACGATTTGTCAACATTTAATTTTAAATTTTAAAAAACTTAATCTCTTCCTCAAGTGTATTTGACAACTCTGTAAGATTATCTGCTGCATCTGACAAAAGATTTATCGTTGCATTTAACTCCTGCATTGATGCTGTTGTTTGCTCCGTAGATGCTGCATTTTCCTGCGAAATAGCTGAAAGATTTGAAATAACATCTACCACCTTTATGCGTGCTGCATCACATACAGTAGTTTGACTCTTAATACCCATTGTTTCCTCACGTGAAGAATTAATTCCATCACTTACATTGCTAAATTCTTTTCTTGTCTTGTTAAACTTATCCTGCTGATCATTTACAATTACTTGAACCTCATTCATTACTTCTACTGTCTTTTCAGAATCCTTCACAAGATTATCAATAATCTTTGCAACATTCTGTGCCGCTTCATTAGACTGCTCTGCAAGCTTTGATATCTGATTGGCTACTACAGCAAAACCTCTGCCTTGCTCCCCTGCTCTTGCTGCCTCAATAGATGCATTAAGTGAAAGCAAATTAGTTTCCTCTGCAATAGAAGTAATAAGTTCAATAGCCTGACCTATTCTATTAGCTGACTCATTTGTAGCATGTACCTGATTCGAAATCCGCTCAATGGCATCCATAGTCCTGTCGCTTGACACACTAAGTTCCTTAATAATCCTTGTGGAACGCTCACCTGCATCTTTCATATCATCAGATGTATCATCAAGAACTGCAACACTGCTGACAATTTTTTCTATAACCCTTCCCATATCATCAATATCTGATGATACATTCTCTATCTCCTCTGCCTGTGATATGGCACCTTTTGAAATATCCTCAACTGCATGACCTATCTCATCCGCTGTCGCACTTGTCTGTGATGCCATTCCGCTCAAATCTCTTCCTGCATCCATAAGTACCTGCGCTGCTGAATTTACTTTGCTCATAACAGAATACATCTGTTTTTGCAGCATATCAACACCCCTTGCCATATCTCCAAATTCATCGCTTCTCTTTATAAGCCTTTCATCAACACGCACTGAAAGCTTTCCCTCTGATAAAGTAGCAATAACTTCATTAGTTGAAACAATAGCCTTTCTGATGACACCAACGCATATTATAACTGAAATAGCAGAAATAATTGCTATTACAATAGCGACAAAAAGTAAATAACTGGTTTTTTCTGAAATCAACTTTCTGACGGAAGTAGATGGTTCCCCTGCAAAAATCATACCAACTACAGTACCATCTGAATTTGTCAAAGGCTGATAAACCGCATAATACTCTTTATTATTAATTTTTACACTATATGATTCATAATCCTTTCCATCTCTTACTACTGTATTATAAACCACATCAGATGCATCTGTACCAAGAATTCTCTCATTAGTATTCACATCATAAATACTTGTTGCACGTCTTGTTTTATCATAAAAAAATGTAATCTCAATATCATTGCCCTCTACAAGCATATCAATATGGCTCTCATTGCCTGTAATATCATATCCGCCTTTATACAAATGCCCTGTAGAAGCAAGAGTATAGTTTCCAGAATCTTTGGAATCAACAAATGCAAGTGTGTTATTTATCTGTACCCTAAGTTTACTGATAACTTCCTGCCTCATGCCACTTTGTATTGCTCTTATACCTACAATAATGAGAACAAGTGACACAATAAAAATAGGTATCATGGACATACATAATATTTTCGCTACAAGTGAGAACCGCATCTTCCTCTTTACAGTATCTTTATTTGTTTCCATAAATTTTCCTCCTGAATTATGTGTTCATTCCACATATTTTAGTTTTCCCTCCCCCTTTAACAGACCATCCAATACTATGTACTGTCAATTACATAAATTATATTTTTGAACAGTCCAATCAAAAATATAAATCACACTTTAACTCTTTTAACCGAAATAAACTTATAAGATTATATCACATTATCAGCAAATTGTCCAGTAAAACAAAAAGAAACAAGTCTATTGCTTATGTTACAATAGCATGTTTCTTTTAATAAAATATTATATTTTTACTTAATCCTGACACAAATATCAGGCACCTATTACTTCAAGATTAACACAACAATGTATTAGAGCGTGTTTTAAAATTGCTTTTTATACTTGCTTATTGCAAGTGCACTTCCTAGAAACGCCGCTGCGAAAAGGAACTGAATCCCTATACCGCACCATACCTTCCAAACTATATCATTCGGAAGTGATGCATAATTAGCAAGATTATTATTAATTTCTTCATACCAATATGCAGGCACAAATTTTGCAATCTTCCTAACTGTATCATTAAGCACTGAAAGAGGTACAAACACTCCACCCAGAAAGCATATAGAAAGCGAAAGTGGTGTTACTATTATATTAACTCTCTCTGGACTGTTTGCAATCATTCCCACCACAAATGCCATTGAAAGCGCTATAATCATCATAGCAAATGAATTTAATATATAATATATGAAATTTTCATCACCAATAATCTCCTTTCCATTAAACATAACAATAACTATAAGAAAAGCCGCCCATATGATTACTCCAATAAAAATACATGCTAATATGTTTTCAAAATTCTGCCTTTTTAAGGATATTGCAGATGCTTCCATACGCTTTCTAATATCTTTCTTCCTGATACACATAAACATTAACCCAATTACACTTCCTAAAATAGCAATACATATATATGGAAAAAATCTAAACATATATGAATATGCCGGCACTTCACCCCCATTGCCATTAACATCTATGAGGCTTACTTTGCTATCTTCCTGAAGTGAAAGCTTTTCAAGCGCCTCCTCTGCCGAATATCCTGCTGCCATATAAGTTTTTATACAATTAATCACATCATTTATCTGACTCTGAATATACATATAATAATTATTATTACTTGTTTCTTCTGTGATATCTATTTTAACATATTCTGTACCTAAATTTTCTTTCAGCCCTTTTGGAAACTGTATTATAACATCACTTTCCAAATAATACAAACTCTCCCTAAGAACACCAATATCATCTTCTAAAACATTAACTTCATGTGCCTTTGACAAAAATTTTATAATCCCCTCTGACACATCACTATTGTCCCTGTCTACTACTCCTAATTTAAGAGCATAGTCACTAAATACACCAACACTTTTGTTACTTGCAGTTTCTGATTTTTGTATGGCAATACTTATTCCTATAAATATTGCAAAATACATAATAATCGTACCTATATTTCTCCTTGCAATCTTCATTTGGCATCTAAATACTGTCATAGCGTACCCTCCTTGTCAATAAAAATGATGTAAATATTATGATTGCTACCATTACCAGAAGTATCATTATATTCCTGCCATATCTTTCTACATCATCATATACACTTGCACTATATATAGCATCTGCAATAACTGCTGCCGGGTTAATCCTGTTAAGCAGGGGACATCTAAGCTCTACAAATCTCTTTACACCTGATACCATAAGTCCTGCCATAAAACTTGAAACCAGCCCCGTTGTTATAATTATTCCAATCCTCATCCCTTCTGTAAGCTTTGATAAACTTCCAACAATTATACCAATTCCCACTCCTATAAAATCTCCAAGAATACCTATAACCATAAGCTTAACCGCACTATCACCAAGGTCAATTTTAAGCACAAAATTTAAATACAACATTAAAATAATAAGATTAAAATATTGAACTCCAACTCCCACAAGCCCATCTGCTGCAATCTGTTTAAACTTATTCACACATGTAACTGCCCGTCTTATACCTATGTCTGAAACATTTGCCTGAAGTTTACACACTATTGCATAACCTATAAATCCTCCAAACATACTCCCCAGTGCTATCAGTGATAGAAAATATTGTACCTCACTATTTACTTCCTTACCTGCAAGGTTTGTTTTTTTCACATACTGTATATATTCACCAGCCGCCGCTTCTACAAGCATTGAAGGCTTCTCTTTGGCAATAGTCATATACATCTGTGCCTGCCTGTTAAATGTATCTAAAAGCGATTTCATTACATTACTGCCAATATTACTTCCTGTTACAACAAGCTCTATATCTTCACCAACATAATAAACCCCTGATACATCAATATGTTTAAGCTTTTCATCAGCCTTTTCCTTATCTAAACTGACGAGTTCTATAAGTCCCTCTTCTCTGTCTTCTATCATATTAATATATTCCATAAATTGTTTTGCCATCGCAGAATCATTTTCTTCCACAACCCCCACCTTTATTGTTTCAATCTTATAATCAGCACTTCCAAACGATACATAAAATAAACTTCCCAATAATATAGGAAACAACATTGACCAAAAGACAATTACCTTTTCTCTCATTAAACTTAAAAAACGGTATTTCATCATATGAAACATAATCAATCCCTCCTTAATCCCTCAACTGCTTTCCTGTTATCTCAAGAAATACATCATTAAGAGTAGGAAGCTCTGAAAATACCCTGCCAAACGGCACATTCTTGTCCTGAAAATAATTTAAAACCCTTACAAGATTACTTTTCCCACTGCCGCACCGTATTATAATGACATTGTCTTTATAGTCAACATCAAATACATTTTTAATTGATTTAATATCTGAAATTTGTTCTTCATTTAATAAAACACTTTCTACAGTAATAGTTTCTCCTGTCTTTATCATCTTCTTAAGCTCTTCCACAGTGCCTTCTGCGATACATTTTCCACCATCAATTATAGCAATCCTTGTACATATCTGCTCTACCTCTTCCATATAATGAGAAGTATATATAACAGTGGCTCCATTTTGGTTAAGTTTTACAATGCCATCAAGTATCTTATTGCGGCTCTGCGGGTCTACTGCAACTGTTGGTTCATCCATAATAATAAGCTTTGGCTTATGTGCTATTCCACAAGCAATGTTGAGCCTTCTTAGAAGCCCTCCTGACAACTGTTTAGGTCGCATCTTTACATATTTTTCAATACCCACAAACTCCACAGCTTCCTCTACAAGCCTTTTTCTTTCTTTTTTATCTGTAATATAAAGTCCGCAGAAATAATCAATATTTTCATAAACTGTCAGTTCGTCGATTACAGCAACATTCTGAGGTACTATCCCAATCTGCCTCTTTACTTTATAATTATTTGGTGTAATATTCTCACCAAAAATACTTATATCACCCTTATCATATTTGAGCAGAGCCAAAATACAACTTATTGCCGTAGTTTTGCCACTCCCATTTGGCCCAAGCAGACCAAATATCTCGCCCTCTTTAATTTCAAGCTTAAGATGATCAAGCGCAAGCAAATCTCCATATCGCTTAACTAAATTTTCAACATTAACCATTTCTTCTCCTCCAATCTTTTATGCATTAAACTATTTCTGCTAATAATATTATGTTATACTGAGTACAACAGCTCTATGGCAAATTTGAACTGTAATGAACATCTTAATAATAATACAACACATATTACATTATAAGTGAATACTGTCAACTTTTAAGATGACAAATGTAACATTCTTTTATATAATTGTTATACTAACAGTCGAAAAAGGTAAACTTTTTTGTTTGTGAGTATAATTAAAGAATCAGGGGAAATTTAAAAATGAAGTTTTTTATTAACAGATTTATTCTTTTTGCATATTGTCTTCTTATACTGTATATTCAGGATAAAAATATACTCTTTTCTACAACTTATGTTACAATATTACTCTTAAACATTACAATAGCTTGTTTCTCATATTTTTTCTCAAACAAATATTTTGTCATTGCCCAAATAAGCATTTATGGCATCTTAGCCGCTTTCATTCCTGAACTTAGCGTAATGTTTCCTTTTATTATGTATGATGCAGCATCTTTTCTATATTACCCTGTCATCATTGCTTATATCATTATTTCATATATACACTTTGCCAATTCCAATCCTGTTATCTGCCTTCTTATTGGCATGGGATTGGGGCTTGCCTGCTATTTGCAATATATTTATAAAAACTATTCCTCTAATTTGTCTCAGTCACACCAAATACGTGATGACATCACAGAGCTTAATATGCTTCTCACTTCAAGAAACCAAACACTTCTTGACAAACAGGATTATGAAATATATAATGCAACACTAAAGGAGCGCAATCGTATCGCAAGAGAAATACATGACAATGTAGGACATATGTTGTCGCGTGCCATACTCCTTACAGGTGTTTTAAAAACTATAAACAAAGATTACACATGCACTGAACATATAGACAACCTCCATGACTGCCTAAATCAGGCTATGGATAATATAAGAGAAAGTGTTCATAATCTTCATGATGATTCCATAAATCTAAAAAATGCCATCGAAAATATCGTAAAAAATTTTAATTTCTGCAGCATAACACTTGTATATGATATGGGATTTAATGTTCCAAACGATGTAAAATTCTCATTTATATCAATAGTTAAAGAAGCACTAAATAATATATATAAACATAGCAATGCAACAAATGCAGAAATCATATTAAGAGAACACCCTGCCATGTACCAGCTTATTATAAATGATAATGGAACTAATGAAGTAATAGAAAACTCAGACAATGGAATAGGTATCGAAAATATGGTGTCACGTATAAACAACCTCAATGGAATAATGAAAATCAACACAGAAAATGGATTCTGCATATTTATTACAATTCCTAAATAATATAATTCGTCGCTATAATAAAGCGTATATTTGTGTGATAAATTTAAGACGGAGGATTTATAAAATGAATATAGTAATTACAGATGATGACATACTTGTTACAAATGCACTTAAAGCAATTCTTGAAGCTTCTGGCAAAATCACTGTTTCTGCTACAGGAACGGATGGAAATGATGCTGTTAAGCTTTATGAAAAATATATGCCTGATATTCTTCTTACAGACATTCAGATGAAAGATGTAAGCGGTCTTGAAGCAACCAGAATAATATTAGAAAAACATCCTGATGCCAAAATACTTCTTCTTACTACTTTTCTTGATGATGAATATATTATTCAGGCATTAAAATTTGGTGCAAAGGGATACCTTCTCAAGCAAGACTATGAAAGTATACTCCCTGCACTTGACGCAATAAATTCCGGTCAAAATGTATTTGGCAGTGAAATAATTTCCAAAATACCAAATCTTATAAATCCTTCACCTAAATTTGATTATGAAGCATATGATATAAGTGAACGTGAGCTTGATATAATAAGACTTGTTGCTAACGGCAGCAGCAATAAAGAGATAGCCGAAAAACTTTTTTTAAGCGAAGGGACTATAAGAAACTATCTAAGCAACATACTTGATAAACTTGATTTAAGCAACAGAACACAGCTTGCAATATTTTATTATAAACATAAATAATAAGAAGTACACCATTTTACAACGGCGTACTTCTCCTATTTACTATTTAATCTGCTCAAACCGCAGATTGCTTTTCTATTGTTACTTCTCCGGTTCAAGCTGCGACGCAAGCTCATTTATTTCGCTTAATATCCCCTCAAATTCCTCCATCTTTTCTACTGATATGCCAGATTGCTCTACACCCTCTGTAGAAGATGCAAACACTTCTTCACTGGTTGCAGAAAGCTGACTGATATTATCTGAAATAACATTTGTTGCCTCAACTATTCCCTTTACAATCTTTTCTGTTGATGCAATACCATCAAGGAGACTTGAAACGTCACGCTCTATTGTATCAAACTTCTTCCTTGTTTCCTCAATCATACTGCTCTGTTTATCTATTGATTTACTTGATACTTCTATGCTGGTTGTAGCAGTCTCTACATCTGTAATAAGCTGGTTTATAATATCTGTAATCTTATTAGTAGCATCTTTTGTTTCTTCTGAAAGCTGGCGTATCTCATCTGCGACCACCGCAAAGCCCTTTCCAGCCTCGCCTGCTCTCGCCGCTTCTATTGATGCATTAAGTGCAAGCAGATTAGTCTGGCTTGAAATCGACATAATACTGCCTACAATCTCTTCTACCTCACCTACTTTTGATGAAAGGCGCTTAGTTGCTTCCACAGTATTTTCATTATTTTCATCAACAGTAAGAGCTTGTTTCTTAAGCTCTTCAACAATCTTTGCACCATCACTTACCACTTCTTTAGTTCTATCTGATGCTGCAAGCATCTGGCTTGTCTTCTCTCCCGCTTTATTGGTAGCACTATTAATATCACTGCACATCTGCGCCTGTTTCTGAATAGCTTCTGCTGTACTTTCTGTACTCTCTGAAATATTCTTCATTGATACATCATTAGAATTTACTGCTTCGCTAAGCACTGATATCATTGCAGTTGCTTCTTCAAACTTGACATTAAGCCTTCTTGCAACATCTGACATAATATCTGAAGTTTCTTGCTGTTTCTTTGCATTTTCTTCTATAACAGATATGTTTTCATCAAAAAACTTAATGAGAAGATTTACAGTCATAATAGACACATATACAAGCAAAAGAATGACTATTCCTCCCATAAATGCCTCATGTGAATTTAATGTCTTTATCATTCCTAAGCGTACAACCTGAACTACATATAATAATATAATTATAACATCCGTTATGTACACAAGCTTTTTATTAAGATATACCACATATGCCAGTATAATAGGAGCCGCATATATAAAAGAAATCTGCTGCGTACTTACACACATAAGAAGACAATAAATAACTGCACCACTGCTATAAAGCATGACCGCTCCCAAATGTGCAGCACCAAACTTAAAATACCCAAATGTCATGAGAATTATAACAATTACATATACTACTGCTTGTATATATGTATTAATTATGTCCTCTCCAGTTAACATAACCCCAATAAGCATCAAAAAATTAAGCACAACCGTTGCCATTAATGTCGGATAAACTACACTATTCGCTCTTTTGTATTGTTCACTTGTCATAAAGTTCCCTCCTATTCATATATTTATTATAGATACTCTCCGATTATTATTATACAACAAAATGCATAAAAATAACATACCTACATTTAAAAATTATATTAACAGCGGGCTTTACTGACAAGTTTTGTAAATGATTATAGCTATACACAAGACAATAATCGTCTTCTTTATCTATCATGTGTCGATATTGCTTCTATCGCAACACTTCCTCCTCTAACCGTTTCTATTCTATTGATAAAAGTATCATTAAAAAGAGCTATCATATCATTATTCTTATCCTCCGTCTTAACACACTGTACAAGAACTGTAGATTTATTATAGTCAATAATTTCCAGCCCAAACGCCTGTGCAATTCTAAATATCTCTGCCCTGTCCTTTTCCGAGCAGCTACTTACCTTTATATACAGTAGTTCCTTTTTATGAATAGGTATTTCTGAAAAATCTATTACTTTTATAACTACAACATTTCTGTTAAGCTGCTTTTTAATCTGCTCAAATGTAATATCATCACTTGTAAGTCCTATAGTCATACGTGATATAGTAGGATCCTGTGTCTCGCCTACAGTAAGTGAATCAAGATTATATGATTTGCCTGCAAACATACCCGATATCTTTGCAAGCACACCAATCTGATTTTCCACATATAATGATATCCAACGTTTTTTTACTTCCATAGCTTACCTCCATTCACAAATAATAAAGTAAATTCATATTTACACTAACAATCTATCAAATACGCTTGAACAATCAATCCATTATTATATCTGACAAACTTCTTCCCATAGGAACCATAGGGTATACATTCGCTTCTCTTTCAATAATACATTCAATTAATGTTGGACCTTTTTTAAATTTAAGTGCATAATCAAATGCCTTCTTTATCTCATCTTCATTAAATATACGTATTCCATGCGCTTCATAGCTCTCTGCTAATTTTACAAAATCAGGTGTATATTTAGGACATTTTTCTTCACCGGCATTACAGTTTATACAATTTTTATCACAGCTTTTACGATACCTTAAACATGTGCTAGAATATCTGCGCCCGTAAAAAAGTTCTTGCCACTGACGTACATTTCCAAGATATCCATTATTAAATACAACAATTATAATAGGAAGCTCATATACTATAGCAGTGGCAAGCTCCTGTATATTCATCTGTATTCCACCATCGCCTGAAATTGATATTACGGTTTTATCAGGATTACCAAGTTTTGCTCCTATAGCTGCCGGAAATCCATATCCCATAGTACCAAGTCCTCCCGATGTCAAAAGTTTCCCATGTCCTTTAGGCTCAAAGTATTGTGTAGTCCATAACTGATTCTGCCCTACATCTGTTGTTACAATAGGCTCATCAAAATTATCATTTATATATTGTATTACCTTTTCAGGTGTAAGCCCCTTGTGTTTTGACATTGTGACAGGATATTCTTTTTTCCACTCAAGTGTACGGTTAAGCCATTTTGATACATTAAGCTTAGGCATATATTCAAGCAATTTATCTATTGCAAGTTTCGCATCAGCAACTACAGGAATGTCTACAGCAATATTCTTAGAAATTGATGCGGGATCAACATCTATATGTATTATTACCGCATCAGGTGCAAACTCACTTATTTTGCCTGTTATCCTGTCATTAAAGCGCGTTCCTATTGAAAACAATACATCACACTCGTTTACTGCATGATTTGCAGCATAGCTCCCATGGATACCTATATTGCCAAGATATTGCCTATTTCCACATGAAATAGCACCCTTTCCCATAATAGTAGTTATAACAGGAATACCTGTATACTCTACCAGCTTTTCAAAATTTTCACCTGCTCCCGATATATTTACACCGCCTCCTGCAAGAAACAGTGGTCTCTTTGCCTTTTTTAATACACTAACCACTTTCTTAATCTGCCCCACATGAACCCCTTCATTTGGTTTGTATCCTCTTATATTGACTGTTTCAGGGTATTCATCGCTGCCAAGTGCATTTTGTATATCTTTTGGCAAATCTACAATAACAGGTCCTGGTCTGCCAGAACGTGCAATATAAAAGGCTTCTTTAATAATACGTCCTAGCTCCTCTCTTTTTCGCACTGTTACACAATATTTGCAGACAGGATTTGTTATTCCTACTATATCAACCTCCTGAAAGGCATCATTACCCATAAGTGAAAGTGGAACCTGACCTGTAAAACATACAAGCGGAACACTATCATAGTTGGCAGTGGCTACACCTGTAACAAGATTTGTAGCCCCTGGCCCGCTCGTAACAAGGCAAACACCCGTCTTCCCTGTAGAACGTGCATAGCCATCTGCCGCATGTACAAGTGCCTGCTCATGCCTAGGCATAATGACTTCTATGTCTTCCTGACCATATAAGGCATCAAAAATATCAATAGCCTGCCCACCTGGATAAGCAAACAGAGTATCCACTCCTTCTTCCCTCAGCGCCTTTACAAGAAGCTCTGTTCCTTTAATCATAATAATTCACCTTTCCTTTCTTAATTAATAACACTAAGTTAAATAAAAAAGTCCCAAGCTGCAAAAACAGCTCAGGACGAATAAATCGCGGTACCACCTAAATTCAGATAAAATCTGCACTCTGTCAATACGCAGGCATAACAGCCATAAATATTGCTCCCCTTATAACGGTGGGAATTTCCGTTGGAGCCTACTAAAAATATACTACAAATTCCTTGTAGATATTCCTTTCAGTCCACTGCTCAAAGGCTACTTCCATATACCTAAAATAAAGATTTTCACCAGCCATCTTTTCTCTATGCTTTCAGGATATACGTACTCCTCCTTGTCAATGCATTTATCCTTAATAATACATAAAATATTACCACGAAAATTACATAAAGTCAATAAAATAATTTATTCTATCTATTTCATTTTTAATTTTCTATAATTTATTCATTCATTTTTGATACAAAATGAAATC